>JACFNJ010000080.1:4823-10340 GCA_019454865.1 Bacteroidia bacterium | reverse complement strand
TATAATACTTGCACCTAAAACAAGTTTATATCCACTTAAAGACTCTGCTTACAATAGTAATTTAGATACTTTAAAACAGAGTGTTTATTGGCAAAACATTACTCCTACAAATCAAGAAGTTTTTGTTTTTAAACGAAAGTAAAACTACTTGATACCAAATTAACTGAAAGACACAATAAACTTTACTATATTAGCAAAGTAATTAATGGATATGGTTACTTTCACTTTCTTATTTTCAAAAAGAACAGTTCAATTACCAATCTTAATTTTTTCAATTGGTATTTTATTTTCATGCTCTGCAATTAGAAAGGCACAGCATATAAATATGGATAACACTTCTTGTTTACCCATTAAAGCACCGGTTAGCATTGGATTAAGTACAATAAAGCCAATACATGAATTAAACATTGATACGGCTCTTTCTTCACGATTTTCATTTACTAGCTTAAATGTTGCAAACTCTATTGGTATATTGGAAATGTTGGGGCAATATGTAGCACTTAACGAAAAAGTTAAACAATCAGCTTCTTTTGAAAATCGTTTAGCATTGCTTGAGCTTTCGCATAATATCTCAAAAAGAATTAGTCAAGCATCATTAGAAGTTTCTTCCGTTACCTCTGAAATTGATTGTGAAGAAGAAAAGATTGCTCAAATTGCTGATTATTTAAGCAAGAAAGAACAAGACAAAGAAACAAAGCTAACTGTTGTTGCCATTGTGGTAAGTGCCGCAGATGCTATTTTATCTACATTGCCTAAATCTGTTTTTAATTTTGAATATATGGGATTGGTTTCTGGTATTACCGGAACAACTATTGCAATTTTAATTTTAAAAAACCAACAAAAAGTAGTACTAAAACATAATAGAAATATGTTACATGAAATATGGGTAGGAAATGAACAATCCACTATGTTCCCAGATTTTATCTGGTATTATTTAAATTACTATAATCCAAATAAAAAAAACGAACGTTCAATCCGTTATCAAATTGTAGAACGTTGGATGAATTTTAAACAAATTGATAATGCTAATGCAAAGAAAAGGAAAGTTTTAATAGATATTTATTTTGGTAACGGAGGTGAATATTCTACGGACCAATTATATAATCGTGCAAACATGTATGATCAATTAGAATCTTATATAAAACTGATAAAACAAGAGTTGACACTTTTGGCATTTGAATTCGAAAATATTAAATAGTATCGTTATGAATAAAATTTTAAAAGCAAGTGTTGTTGTAACTATATTTTTAATGGGTTGTTTATCTTTTGCAGTTGCACAAGAATTAAAAGAGAGTAATGTGCCAAGTGAAGTAAAGCAAGCTTTTCAAGAAAAATACCCAAACACTTATGTTTATGAGTGGGAGTGGAAAAGAAAGAAAAGTTTGTACAAATCTGAATTTATGTGGAAACGATTAAAGTATGAAGCGTATTTTACCAAAGAAGGAAAATGGATTTTGTCTGAATACGAAATTGCAGCACATGAATTACCTGAAGTAGTTCATAAAGCAATTGCCTCTGGTGAGTATGCCAATTGGGAGATAGATGATATTGACGTAATACATTCACCTGAACATGAAGTGAGCTATGAAATTGAAGTAAAACGGAATAAGCAGAAACGGAAACTTTACTATTTACCGGATGGAAAACTATTAAGAACTGAATTTATAAAATAAGCAATTATTTAAATAGCATTATTTTCCCATGCTGCATAGCATTTAGCGGTTTCTTTTAATAATAGCTTTTTCAGGTAAACATGTGCCGGAAGCAAAGGTGTTATTCTTGCAACTATATCGGTAATAATTATTTCAGCAGTTGGTTCCTCTTGCAGCCAAATAGTTTTTGGTGAAATTGAATCAATGATAGCTTTGTCCCATATTCCATTTTTAAGAATCAAAGCATGGTCATAGTCATTTAATATGCTCTTCTCAACAATGCCTTTCAACTCTTTAAAATCCATAACCATATTATTTACCAAACCTGCTTTAGGAACAATTGTTATTTCTAAATGGTAGGAATGTCCATGAATGTTTCTGCAAGCACCTGAGTGGTTAGAAATAGCGTGAGCCGCTTCAAATTTGAATATTCGTGTAATACTAAGCATTACTCTTACGTCTTTTTATTTCGCTTGTTAATAATCGAAGTTCTCTTCCCATTTGTCCATCTACTGATTTGTTTTCATCAGCTCTTCTAATTAAATAAGGAATTGCTTTTTCTACTTCACCATAGGGTAAATATTTGGATACTTCTAATCCTGCTTCTGCCAAGTTAAAGGTTAGGTTATCACTCATGCCTAATAATTGTGAGAAACTTACTTTTTGTTTGCCATCTATTATATTTAAACGATTAACTTCTTTTATAGCATGCATGATACTATTTTCATTGTGCGATGCAATGCAAAGATACACATGAGAGATATTTGCTAAACACAAATCTATTGCTGTGTCAAATGACTTGTCTGTGCCGGGCTTAGTTTGAAACACTGGTGAAACCTTACCTGCATCAGCAGCACGTTTGTTTTCTTTTTCAAGATACGCACCCCGTACTATCTTTATTCCGGCATAATATTGTTTTTCTTTACTTTCTTTTATTACACGTTCTAAATATGCAACTCTATCGGTTAAATACATCTGAAGTGTATTATAAATTACAGCTTTTTGTTTGTTGTATTTCTCCATCATCCTTTCTACAATGTAGTCGTATATATCTTGCGTGCATCTTTCTTCAGCATCAAAATAAATACAAATATTATGTTCAAAGGCAGCTGCACATATTTCATCCACTCTACTCATTAATTGGTTAAAACGAGTTTCTTCTTCATTTGTTTTTTGGTAATTGGGCTCACTTAATTTCTTTAAAAAATGGTAGTTTTCTAAGCCGGCAAGTTTTATGCTTACATAGTGCCCCGGAAATTCTTTTGACAGATTAATAACATTTGCTTTTATGCGTTTAGTATTTTCAGCATAGCCGGCATCACTACTTTCGCTTTCCGATACATAATCCAACACTGCCTTAACATGGTATTTGGATAATAATCTAATTGTATTAAACGCTTGATCTAAATTCTCACCGGCACAAAATACTTTAAAGACGGTTTGTTTTATTATTGCTTTTCCGGGTAATCGGTATTTCAATACTAAGTCAGCACTTGTTGTTAATACTTTTACTAACCAAGGGTAATTAAACAAACCAAAAACAAATTTTGTGTTGGCTAATGCCTTATTGTCTTTATACTGAAATGCGTACTTTGTGTTGTTAAAATCCGGAATTTTAATGCTCATATAGTTGTTGAATTTGAAGTTTGAATGGATGATGAAGTTTTAATCTTACAAGCATAATGATTGTATAAAATAGTAACTCCAAAAATTGATAATGTTATTAATAAAATTACACCTGCTATTACAAATACAATAAAGTATGGTTCTAACGATTGCATTAACTGGTGGTAGTTACTTTGTGTTGATGAATTTTGCCATATACCTTTTTTTATTCCTGCAAGTTTAAGTGAAAGCCAAAAAGTGAATAGACTAAATTGTAATATCCAAAATGTTGTATTTAAGATCTTGGTTGATTTATTGTAAGAATGACAAGCATTGCTAAAAAATACAAAACATGCTGCCAACAGTATCATTGTATTAATACCAATAGTTGTTCCCATGGAGTGTGCAACAGTAAAATGTGTACCATGCGTGTAAATATTAAATGCAGGTATTGACATGAATAGTGCTGCGGTAAGATTTAAAAACACCCAAATTTCGGAGGCTAATAAAAATCGATATGGGAAATAATGAAAATGTTTTTGTGCCGTTGTTAAATCTTTCTTCCAATTGATAATAATACGTATAAATAAAATCCATTCCGTCATGCTTACTGTATAGCCGATATAGCGAACATAGTTTGCAGTAGGAAGTGTATATACATGATGCCCCCAATTAAACATCAGATTAAACAATCCCAAAAAGTACATAAAAAATGCAGTTTTATTTTGACCTACATTTTTGTTTCCACTGATTTTATCCATTAAAAAAAAGGAAACACCATAAATTAACTGATTCCATGCACCCACCAATGAACCATTTACTTTCCATTGTATGGTCATATCGGTTATAAAGTGTTCTCGGAAATAGGGGAATAACCACAAGTAGTTTTCAGAAAATATAAAAAGGAAAAATACACCTCCGGTCATCCACATCCATATATAAACAGGCCATTTTTCAATTGTTTTTGCAACAGCAAAAAACTGTATCAAATAAAGTATCCATGAAAATGCTATGGGTAACGCCCAAACTGGGTTAAACTCCCAATACTCTCTGCCGCCAAAATCGTGTTTCAAATAGCTGCTTATTACTCCAATTATTGCAACAAGCCAACATAAAATATGAATATATAATAACTTTGGGTTAAGGCTTTTGGGTTTTATGTCTTGAAGTGCAGTTAATACACTCCCGCTTGCACCAATAATTATCCAAAAAACTACAAGCGAAACGTGCATTGGGCGAAGTGCAACAAATCCAAGTGTGTCTTTTAAAAACTGTGAATCAATATATACAAAGGATGCAAGTAAGCCAAATACTAACCCACCTAATAGCATTAGGATTGCTAAAATTAAAAAAGCCTTTCCACTATTTGTATTCTCACTCATGGTAATTCAATCATGCCAAAAGATGTTACACGATAGTTTCGATAATCGCCACTACCACTTGCATCTACCTGCTTTAAAAACTCTATTAAATTATTTTGTTCAGCATCCGATAACGTAAAAGCCGGCATAGCTTTTATACCACTTGCTACCATTGCTTTTATTACATTTTCGCCTTTATTGCTATATACATTTGTTAAATCAGGACCTAAGTATCCGCCTAAGCCATACAATTGATGGCAACTTTGGCAATTGAATTTTTGCCAAACTAATTTTCCATTACCGGCTTTTGTATTTTCTTGTTTACCTTTTTGTACTTTGTAAATAGGCATGGTATAGATATATGCTGTATAAAGCAAATAACTTATACAAAGTGCAATAAAAATATATAGCGGCTTAAATGACATAATCTAAAGTGTTCTCTGATGATAATGCAATATTGTTATCTGTATATTTTAGTTGCAAAAGTATATGTTCAGCTACATAAGCCATGTTATGTAATTGTAAAAGTTCTGCTGAAAAGAAGTTGTTTTGCAATAGTGATTTAGTTAGATTTTTCACAAGTTGCATGTAACGTATAGCTGCTTCAATAGTTTCTTTGTCATGTAATGAGTAGCAGAGGCTCATCCATTTTTTAATGTTTTGTATTTTTGTACTCAGCCATTCAAAGTTTGCTTTAATACATTGTTTTGCTAACTCTGTTTTGTTTGTTTCAATGTCTTGTTTTGTTGTATTAATTTTTGAAACGATATCTTTACTTGCATTTTCAGAAAATACCAAAGCTTCTAATAACGAATTTGATGCTAATCTGTTTTTGCCGTGTAACCCGGTACAGGCTACTTCACCAATAGCATATAAGTTTTCAAGGCTCGATTCTCCAT
>JACFNJ010000080.1:0-4793 GCA_019454865.1 Bacteroidia bacterium | reverse complement strand
GAATTAAATCTTTACGAATATCAAAACCTTGTTCTTCTAATTTATCTGTTATTGTAGGAAAATGATTTCGGAACTTGGTATAATCTATATGTCTAATATCTAAATACACACAATTCAAGTGGTGCTTAGTTTTATATTTATTAATTGCATCGGAAACAATATCACGTGTTGCTAATTCACCTCGTATATCTTCAGCAAATAAAAAGCGTACACCTTTGTTATCTACAACATGCGCACCGAACCCCCGTACAGCTTCTGATATCAAAAACGCACTTTGGCTTATTTTTTTTTGATAAAGTGCCGTAGGATGAAATTGAATGTACTGCATGTTTTGTAATAATGCACCCGCACGTATTGCCATTGCATAGCCATCACCCGTTGCCACTGATGGGTTTGTGGTATTTTCAAATAATTGTCCGCAGCCTCCGGTTGAAAGAATTATAAAGTTACTGTATAAAGATTCGTATTTATTTTCACTTTCATTGTATATATGAAGTCCTACGATAGAGTTGTTTTCTTTAATTAAATCAGCAACTAAAAGATTGGTTTTAATTTCAATATTTGATGATTCTAAAACTCTTTTTAATAAGGTCTCGGCAACAGATAATCCTGTTTGGTCTTTTGCATGTACTACACGAGGATGATGATGCCCGCCTTCCAATGCCATGTTAAGTTCACCATTTTCATTTTGGTCAAATACCACTCCCATTTTTCTTAACCATGCAATTTCATCGGCAGCATTGTTCACTACCATTTCTACTATTTCTCTATTGCATAATTCTCCACCACTTGCTATTGTGTCGTCAATGTGGCTTTGTATTGAATCTGTATTGGTATTTAGTACCGCAGCAATACCGCCTTGTGCATATCGGGTATTGCTTTCCATTGCTTCGGCTTTAGTTATTATCAATATGGATATACCGGGGTGTTTTGCATCTAATTTAAGTGCAAGCGATAATCCGGCTATTCCTGAACCAACGATAATAACTTTTGGTGAGTTCATTGCTTAATTAGATAATGCCAACATTCTGTTTAATGGAATCAAAGATTGCTTAATAATTTCATCCGATAAAGTAATTTCAGGAGTTTCATTTAATAAGCAGTTGTATAGTTTTTCAAGTGTGTTTAATTTCATAAATGCACACTCGCTACAGGCACAGGTATTATCCTCTTTGGATGGTGCAGGAATTAATGTCTTTGTAGGATTTTCAATTGCCATTTGATGTAAAATACCGGCTTCAGTTGCAACGATAAATTCTGTTGCATTACTGTTTTTTACATAGTTTAGCATTGCCGATGTGGAACCTACAAAATTTGCAACATTAACCATATCTGCTTCCGACTCCGGATGTACTACTAACTTAGCACCCGGATATTGTTTCCAAAGTTCAAGTAATTTGTTGAATGAGAATGCTTCGTGAACAATACAAACACCGTCCCATAAAACCATATCTCTTCCGGTTTCATTTATTAAATATCGACCCAAATTTTTATCCGGAGCAAATACTATTTTCTTGTCTTTAGGTATTGCTTCAATTATTTTTTTAGCATTAGATGATGTACAAATGTAATCACTCATGGTTTTAATTTCTGCTGAGCAATTAATGTATGAAACCACTACATGATCCGGATATTGCTTTAAAAATTCAGCAAATTCATTAGGTGTGCACGAACTTGCCAAAGAGCATCCGGCTTCTAAGTCAGGTAAAAAAACACGCTTATTGGGGCTTAATATTTTTGCAGTTTCTGCCATAAAATGTACACCTGCAAATACAATAATATCTGCATCGGTTCCTGCTGCTTGTTTTGCAAGTCCTAAGCTGTCGCCTACAAAATCTGCAATTTCCTGAATTGCCGGTTCTTGGTAGTAATGAGCTAAAATAACAGCATTCTTCTCTTCTTTTAGCTTTTTTACAGCCTTTGCATAATCTATCTCGTGTGTTACAATTGTCATAACTATATTTTTTGAATTATACCATTACAGGTACTTTAATAAATTGTAAGTCTTTAATTCTAATTGCAAGTTCGTCCAATTCCTGGCGCATACCGTTAAATAACTCCTCCGCCTGGCTTTCTTTTTTATCAATAAGTTGGTTGTAATATTCAATTCCTGATAAAAGATTTGCAGAAAACTTTTCGAAATAACTTGTTTTTCTTTCAATAAGTTTCTTGCTTACCTCGTCAATCTCTCTCTCTATATATTTTACATAAAGTTTTAATTCATTGATGAAAAGATTGGAACGTGGAACTTGATTTAAGATATTTATTCTTCCGTAAATGTGATCTACCATTTCTTTTAGGGAATGTAATCCGGAAAAGTACGCTAAGTTAGGACCCGGGCATACAGTAGTAGCTCCAAATTTATTGGGTGCATCTATTCCATAAACATTTAGTGCAGGTTCACTAAGACCTTCGCATAAGCAATCTTTTTGTTGAAGCAGTTCTTTTTTCATTAAAAACTCTTCTTCTGTTTCACAAGTTTGCTTTAGCTGTTTTATTTTTAGGTATTGATATTTTACTGATGACGTACAGATTGCAGGATTAGAAAATTCGGTATCGTATTGTAAGTATTTTTTCAAACAAGGACTACCCGATTTGCCCTTTGCAATTCTTGCTTTTCTTAATTCTTCTGAGCTGCTGTTTCTGAAATTATTAAACGGTACTCCCAAAGGCGATGCATTACTTAAAAAGTAATCATCTGGTTTAGCTTCTGAAAGTTGTTTGCGAGTTTCCATATCAAAAGTAGTAGCCTCTTGTACCAATAAAAATGGGCTACCCCAACCAATACTATCTAACTCATAATGCTTCAATAAAAAATTATGTTCAGATGTATTACCTACTCCACCTTGTGCAGTAATACGCACTTTAGGTGTTGAAGCAAAAGGTGCTCTTCCTAATTCAATTAACCCTTCGTTGCAGGCATTGAATAAAGTTTCTTGAAGTTCATTTCGCTTGTTTTTAAACTCATCTAATATCGGACCCATTAAATATCCTTCGGTAGCAAAAGCATGTCCTCCACAATTTAGTCCGGATTCTACTCTATACTCAGAAACCCATAAACCTTTTTTGGCAAAAAATTTACCTTGAATAAGTGCTGAACGGTAATCACTAACTTTAAGAATAATTTTCTTTTTTAAATTACCATTTGCATCCGGATAAAAATCTTCAAAATCTGCACAGTAGCTGTAGAGCTTTGGGTTAAGTCCGGCAGAGAATACAATGCTAGAGGTTAAATTACTTTTTGCAAATCCACGCAATGCAGCTTTTGCAGCAGAGTATTCAGGTGGTAGTGGATTGCCAGCCTTGTCGTATGCTAAGTTATCAATTTTTGTCATGATATTAACATCAATACTTCCTGCGCTTATTTGTTTGCGTACATCTTGGATGGCATCCTCTAACTCTTTCCCTTCTAAGGAAGAGAGTGCGTTATACGATTTTTTTAGCGGACTTTCCGTAGGCAACAAATCCATAAATTTTTTTATCTCTTCATTGTCCATCGGAAGAATACGTAAATTGCTAATTTGCTTTGTTACAATTTCATTTAGCGTATTTAAGTATGCAGTTATTCTTCTTGCACGATAATCCTCATCTGTTTTTTCAATAGGAGAATAAGGGATATTATAATTAGTAGAAAAATGTTTGCGTAATCGTTCAAGTAATTCATCTTCTAAAATTGAAACAACAGAATCTATCCCATATTGGGCTACTTTTGAGGGCGTATCAACGGTAAAGGCTACACCCATAACCGGAATATGAAAGGTATGTAATTGCGATGAATTATTCATTTTTAGTTTTTTAAATAATTAGTTAAGGCATCTTTCCAATGTGGCATTCCTACCATACCTCGATTTTTAATTGCTGTGTTTTCTAAAACCGAATATTTCGGTCGTGGTGTTTTAGCCGGAAAAACTGTGCTATCCACTTTTTCAATAGGTGTTGTAGTATTTGTAAGTTCAAAAATTGTTTTTGCAAATTCGTACCAGCTGCACGATCCTTCGGATGTAAGGTGTGCTATTCCATGCAAATCTTCTTTTATTATACGTGGTAATATTTGTGCAATATCTGCAGTAGCTGTTGGCGATACAATTTCATCTCCTACTACTTGTAAAAAAGGTTTTTCTTTTGATAATTTAAGCATCAATTGAACAAAGTTTAAACCATTCTTTGCTCTGCATGGATACTTTCCGTATATAGCCGAAACGCGTAAAATTAATGCCGATTGATTTTCGATTAATATTTGCTGCTCACCTTGCCACTTGGTTTTGCCATATACATTTAATGGATTTGGTGTGTCTTGTTCCGTATATGGACTATTTTTAGCGCCATCAAAAACATAATCCGTGCTAAAATGTATAAATTTTATATTAAGATAATTGCACATCCGGGCGATAAACTTTGGTGCAGTTACATTAATCTGAGTTGCTGTCTCAGGATTGGATTCGCATAAATCAACATGATGGTATGCAGCACAATTAATTACTACATCGGGTTTGTGGTTGCAGATATAAGTTTTAACTTGTTTAAGTGCTGTAATTTCAAGCTCCTCTCGTGTAGGAGTTACAGTTTCTATCCCCAACGATTGAAAATGTTCTTTGATATCGCTTCCTAATTGCCCTTGTGCACCAAATATTAAAGCCTTTTTCATTTTATTGCTGTTGGATTAAAGGAGTTGCAAGCATCTTTTTAAATACTTGTATGTTATAAAACCTTTCTTCATCAAAGTTATTAAACGTTTCTAAATTTTGACGTAATGTTTGTAAGATTGATGTTGCATCTTGAGTAGGTGTATAGTT
>JACFNJ010000079.1 GCA_019454865.1 Bacteroidia bacterium | reverse complement strand
AATTATAACAACTTTTAAAAAAACATTTGAAAATTGACAGACCAATAAATTTATCAACGGAATACATTGATGCAACTGAGAATTATATTGACCTTCGTCAAACAATTTCACCGAAAGTAATTAGCAGTTTTGAACCAAAACCCTATTTGCAAATTTTTGCAGGAAAGTTTCCTTTCCAATCCAACCTAAGTGTTTTGGATTTGCTTTTTAATCAAGGTACACAAAGCATATCCTATATACTTTAACTAAAATATTTTTGCGACAACTCGTTTTCTTTCAATTGCAATGCCTGAATAAATTTTTTATACTCTTCGGTTTCCGGATGTAATGCTTTGTGTTGCTGCATTTGCAACAGTTTAGCCATATCCGTTACAAAGTGTTGGGTTTGTTCGTCAAAACAAGTATTAACCAAATGTTCCCATACAATTTTAACGGCTATTGAATTGGGATGCACCATATCCTGAGCATAAAAGCGGTAATCACGTAATACATCAATCAATAACTCATAAGCAGGAAAATAATATACATTGGGGAAATATTCAGTAAGCTGATGAACAGCTTCAATCAACCGCGATTTACTTCGGTTATTCTCTACCAATCCATCGCGCGTATGCCTAACCGGACTAACAGTAAACACAACTTGTTTGCCTTCTAACTGCTCAATTGTTTTACTTAATGCAGAAGTAATTTCAACTACTGAAAGTAATTTTTTTGAAAAATCAGTTGCAGGATATTTATGGCAATTGGCAACAATTTTTCCGTGATATTGATACGCAAAGGCACTTCCTAGTGTAATCCACACTACTGCATTAGTATGGTGTAAGCATTGATGTGCTTCTATCACGTGTGCATTTATAGTTTCTAATGCTATATCTTTATTGGTATTAGTAAATTGTGTATGGTGTTCCCACGAATGAAATAATTCATTTCGCTGTACCAACTCATTAGCAGTATATACTTGTTTATTAATTACTCGTTGCAATTGGGCTGCAATACTTACCGGGTTAAACACTGTACCAAATGGCTGTGCTACAACATTAAAATTATGTTGCTGCATATACAAAGCAATTTCATCAGCAAAACAAGACCCCGTAAACAACATTGGTTGTAAATAGTTAATTGTTTTATCCGGCTTTTTGGGAGTAAAATTTAAAAGCAAATCCATGCGGTACAAATAAATTAATTATTACAAACATAAGCACTTGCAAACATTTACACATGTTGTTTAAAACTATTGAAACCTCAAATAAAATTAGTAACTATTTTGAATTTAAAATTTTGATAGCATCACACCGTTTTTATTAAAACTTTTTAAACTATGGCAACGAAAAAAAATACCGACCGAAAAATATTTGTATTAGACACATCCGTTATTTTATATGACCACAAGTGTATAAATAATTTTCAGGAACACGATGTAGCAATACCGATAACTGTATTAGAAGAATTAGACAATTTTAAAAAAGGCAACGACACAATAAATTATGAGGCACGAGAGTTTATTCGCTTTTTAGATAAACTATCAGGACAATATACTTTAAGTGATTGGATACCGATAAATGGACGAGGACGTGGCAAATTTAAAGTACAGTTTCATGAAAAAACACCAATAGATGCAGAAGTAGTATTTGGTGAAAAAAAAGCCGATCACAGAATATTAAATGCAGCAATTGCCATACAAGCAAAAGAAAAAAACCGAAAGGTAGTAATGGTTTCAAAAGATGTGAACTTACGCCTGAAAGCAAAAGCATTAAACTTAATAGCCGAAGACTACGAAACCGGTAAAATAAAAAACTTAGATGCGATAAATACCGGAATTACTACTTTAGAAAATGTAAAACAATCGGTAATAGATTTGCTGTATGCAGATGGGCATATTAGCTACGAACTGATTAGTAAATCAAAGCCGGCAGCTAATCATTATTTTATTTTAAAGAATAACAAAACAAGTATTTTATGTTACTATAATCCCGAAAATGAAAGCATAGAACGAATTGATAAACGTACATCACATGGTATAAAACCTCGAAATGCAGAACAAACATTTGCCATGCATGCAATACTAAATCCAAATGTTTCATTGGTAAGTATTCAGGGAGTGGCAGGCACAGGAAAAACACTACTTGCACTTGCAGCTGCATTGGAACAAAAACATAACTACAGACAGATTTATTTAGCAAGACCAATTGTTCCATTAGGAAACAAAGACATAGGATACTTGCCGGGCGATATTAAAAGTAAAATTAATCCATACATGGAGCCATTGTGGGATAACCTGAAATTTATTCAAAACCAATGGAAAGAAACCGATAAGGAATACCAAAAAATCACGGAAATGGTAAACCAAGAAAAATTAGTGGTAACACCATTGGCATATATACGCGGTAGGAGCTTATCCAATATTTTATTTATTATTGATGAAGCCCAAAACCTTACACCACTAGAAGTAAAAACCATAATTACACGTGCAGGCGAAGGAAGCAAGATGGTATTTACAGGTGATGTTTTTCAAATTGATACCCCGTATTTGGATGCACAATCCAACGGGCTTAGCTATTTGATAGACCGCATTAAAGACAACCCAATTTATGCACACATTACTTTGCAAAAAGGCGAAAGAAGTGAACTTGCTAATGTTGCAAATATGCTTCTGTAAAAGCATTTGCGATACACTATTACAACAATTCTGTATAAATTGATAGATTAATAAATCTTATGTTTTAAACCAACTTTCTATTTGATTTAACAATTTTTCATACCAGCTTTTTCTTATTCATCACATAAAAACTACATTTAATTGCGATAAAATAATATTGTTAATTTTTAGTAGATAACTATGGTTTTGGTAATTTTTTTTTGACCAAAAAAACCAACAACTTTACAAACTAAAGAAAATACGCAATGGCCAAAATTTTAATTATAGATGATGAAAAAGCAATTCGTGCTACGTTGAAAGAAATATTAGAGTACGAAGGATATACCGTAGATGAAGCAGCAGATGGACAAACAGGTTTAGAAAAAATAGAGAATGAAGATTTTGAAGCAATCCTGTGTGATGTAAAGATGCCCAAGATGGACGGAATGGAAGTGCTAAAAAAAGCAAAAGAGATAGATGAAAATTTACCTTTTGTAATGATATCCGGACATGGTACAATAGAAACAGCAGTAGAAGCAACAAAAAAAGGAGCGTATGATTTTATTTCAAAACCACCGGATTTAAACCGCCTTTTGATAACTATTAAAAATGCTATTGATAGAAAAAGCATTGAAATAGAAAACAAAGTATTAAAACGAAAAATAGGAAAAACAAGAGAGATATTAGGCGAGAGCCCTGCAATAATTAATATCTTAGAAACTATTGATAAAGTAGCTCCAACCGATGCAAGAGTATTGATAACAGGCGAGAATGGAACCGGAAAAGAATTGGTTGCAAGATGGATACACGAAAAAAGTAATCGTGCAAAAAACCAAATGATAGAAGTAAACTGTGCTGCAATACCAACTGAATTAATAGAAAGCGAATTATTTGGACATGAAAAAGGAGCATTTACATCAGCATTAAAACAACGCATTGGCAAATTTGAACAAGCACATGAAAGTACTTTATTTTTGGATGAAATAGGTGACATGAGTTTAAGTGCACAAGCAAAAGTTTTGCGTGCGTTACAAGAAAATAAAATAACACGTGTAGGTGGCGAAAAAGACATTGAAGTAAACGTTAGAGTAGTAGCTGCAACAAACAAAGACTTGCTTAAAGAAATTGACAAAGGCAATTTCCGTATGGATTTATATCATCGGTTAAGTGTTATACTTATACATGTTCCGAGTTTAAATGAAAGAAAAGAGGATATTCCGATATTGGCTGAAAAATTTGTGAAAGAAGCTTGCGAAGATAACGGTGTCCCTAAAAAATTATTTACACCAAATGCGCTTAACGAATTAAAGAAAATGAATTGGAGTGGCAATATTCGTGAGTTGCGCAATTTGGTTGAGCGATTAGTTATTCTTAGCGGATCAAAAATTACTGAAGAAGATATACAAAAATACGCAAGCCCAAGCCACAGCCAAAGCAATGAACAAAGCGTATTTGAAAAATTCTCAACACTGCAAGAATTTAAAGACCATGTTGAGAAAATATTTATAGAAGAGAAATTGAAAAAGAATGGTTGGAATGTTGCAAAAACATCTCAAGAAATAGATATTCAACGAAGCCATTTGTATAACAAAATAGAGAAATACAGCCTGCGTAGAAGCGACATGAACGAAAAAAATTATTAATAAAACTAAAACTTGTAATGTAATACCGATTAGTAAATCAATTTACATTACAGGTGTTCTAGGATAAAAAAATGTAATTGCTTTACAATTTAATTGTAACAGTAACGAAACAGCAGTACTATAATATCGCAAACAAAAACGATGATAGGAACAGACATTCAACGAGCAGCAACACTTTTACAAGAAGGGAAATTAGTAGCTATACCAACGGAAACCGTTTATGGATTAGCTGCTAATGCTTTTGATGCAAATGCAGTTTCAAAAATATACATGGCAAAAAATCGCCCGTCATTTAATCCATTAATTATTCACACCAACAGCATTAAGCGATTAGTTCAATGGGGAATAACCATACCCGAAAAAATGGTACAATTGGCAAAACATTTTTCACCGGGTCCAATAACGTATGTAGTACCAAAAAGCAACCGAATACCGGATATTGTTACTGCCGGAACAGATGCTGTAGCGGTACGTATTCCTAACCATCCGCTTACATTGCAGTTATTGGAAAAACTTGATTTTCCGCTGGCAGCACCAAGTGCTAACCTAAGTGGCTATGTTAGTCCTACCAATGCTAATCATGTGCAACAGCAGTTTGGTAATATAATTCCTTATATTTTGGATGGAGGCTCGTGTAACATAGGTGTTGAATCTACAATTGTAAGCTTTGTTCACCCCACTCCTACCATATTGCGTTATGGAGGTATTGGCATTGAAGCCATTCAAGAAATTATTGGTGAAGTAAATGATAAACCAAAAGAAAACGGAAATTCAATTGCCACGGATAATCCAATAGCTCCCGGACAGCTTGCACGACATTATGCAACAAAGCACAAACTCATTCACGATAATCCTTTAAAACATATTCATATTTATAATTTACAACGAATAGGTATTATTTCATTCACTACTTTCTATCCACAAGTAGCTAAGGAAAATCATCAAATACTTTCACCAAAAGGTTCAATTGAAGAAGCTGCACAAAAATTATTTGCAGCAATGCGCAAATTGGATGAAATGGATATTGATGTAATATTAGCCGAAAGGTTTCCTGATAAAGGCGTAGGAAAAGCAATTAACGACAGGTTGAAAAGAGCTTCAATTCTTGAATAAATATTTTTAATCCCCGAATATTATTTTCCCAATTCAATTAAGTTAACCAACAAACGGTAAGCACCGCTTACACCTGCCGGTAATTCCCTAAAAAACACTATTCCGGTATAGGCAAAATAACCTTTACCATGTTTGGCAATTAACAATGCACCTTTATCTTCTTTCTCGTTTGGATCAGCCATACTTATTGGTGTTTCATACTTATCATCCCACTCACCGGCTTGGTAAATACTCCGTTCCTGTACCCACCCTTCAAAGTCTTTTGCTGTAATGCGATTGGGTGTATTGAGCACGGGATGATCAGGTAAAACAAAATTTACCTTTGCTTCTTCATTGGTTATTCGGTTACGAGTAATTTTAAAATTATACGGACCTATATTACCTGATAACGGCCCTGCCCAACTGTTTGTATTGTATTGTACAATTAAATTTCCGCCTTGCTGTACATAGCGCATTAATTTATCTTTATGCACCATTAAATTTGGGTTGGTGTTAAATGCACGAACACCGGTAAGTATTGCATCGTAAGCGGATATATCTTCACCATTTAATTTTTCATTGTTAAGTATAACCACATCATATCCAAGTTGTGTAAGTGCTAAAGGCACTTCATCGCCTGCACCCGGAATATACCCTATTCGTTTTGATTTTTTATTTACTGTAAGATTTATGAGTTTAACATCTGCTGGGTAAAATATTGTTTGAGGTACGATGTGATCGTATTTGATTTCTTTCATACTGTAATTGTATGAAACTCCACCAACTGTTGCTTGTAATGTAATAACGGTATCTTTGGCTGCATCAGTTGCACTTACAAAAAACACTACCTCTTTTTCTTCTCCACTTTTGGTAAACATAAACTCTTGTTTAAGAACATTTGTTTGCACATAATTCTTATCCGTTACCTTCTGCTTTAACTGAATTTGCCAGCCTTTAGGCACTTCAATTAATAAAGTACCCTTCAAATTATCTTTACATGCTTTTAACACTACACGTAATTCATTTGCCGAATTATTAGTGCATACTATCAACTTATTCAGAGGATTGATTAACACAGGCGGAGTTACTATAACCGGACGTTTTAACTCACCTTTCTCCGGATCGGTCCATTTATAATTTGTATTTACATTCCAATTTAATTTAGTGTTTTCAATTTGTAATTGTATTGTAGCGGTATGTTGTGGTGATGTTTCCGGTAATGACCGCAGTTGCACATCCGGTATTTCAAAAATATTATTCTTAATTCCATGCATTAAATGTATTGGCTGTGATACCAAAATATGCTCAGATAACTTTGCTTTATTAACAATAGTAATCGGAATATTAGTTGCGGCTTGCTTTTGAATTATTTTATTATTCAATGCTGAATTCCCTGCAAACAATCCTGCATCAGTAAACGTATTAAGCGTAGCATTACTGTATAATCGGCTAATAAAATTCAATGTTGTTTGTATGGAATCATTGGCACTTACTTGAATTGTGTTAGCTGTATATTCTATATGAATACCATAAATATTTTTAATAATTTGATTTGCCAAACCAAGCGAATATGATAACGCACCATCGTATTGTTGGTTGAGTATTTGCAAATTTTGGTAATAATGTAATAATGCTTTACCTGATTTTTCCGGATGCGAAACATTGAATTGTTGAATAATTTTATTCAATTGGTCAGCTAGTTTTTTACTATTTTTTATTCTATTCCACGTAAAATCTATACGGTCAAAAATTGAATTTAGGTTAGCAGTATCTCCCTTAATTGGTTTAAAGTATTCAAAATTTTCACCACGTTGTTTGGCACTGCCAAAACCCTGACTTTTATGCATGCTTCTGCTTTCAGCAGCAATCTCGCCATAGCTTTTACCTAATAATGGATTGTACCCTCCAACATCTAATTTGATATAAGCACTCATATCGGCATTTGGGTTTTGAAAACGTGTGCTTACATTCCAAAACAATCGCTTGGGTTTCCAAACAGATGTAAACTTTAGTTGCTCTGTAAATCGGGAGGAATCTCCCGCAGCTTCAAAAGCCTCTTCTGCCAATAATGCTGATGCCGTATGATGTCCGTGCCCTCCGCTTCCATCTGTTGCAAATCGGGTTATTATTATATCCGGTTTAAAATTACGAATTACCCAAACCACATCACTTAATATGGAATCTTTATTCCATTTGTGTAAAGTTTCTTCAACTGTTTTGCTGTATCCAAAATCATAAGCACGCGTAAAAAATTGCTCACCACCATCTACCCTACGTGCTGCTAACAACTCTTGTGTACGAATTACACCCAGTTCTACACCTTGTTCAGAGCCAATTAGATTTTGTCCGCCATCACCACGCGTTAAACTTAAATATCCGGTACGCAAACATTTTTCATTAGCCAGGTATGTTATCAATCGGGTATTTTCATCATCGGGATGTGCAGCTATATACAATACCGAACCAATAGTATTTAGTTTTTTTAATTGCAATAAAATCTCGCTGGAGGTAACAGCACGAGAAGATTGAGAATAAACACTAAACGAAACAAATGAAACTAAAAACCCAAGAAATAATTGAAATTTTTTATGCATTGTACAAATAAATAAAGAAAAGGCTAAGGTATAAAAAAAATAACTTCAGCATGCTATTGTTTCTATTTATTGCAAGCATTAGCAAAACAACTATACGTTTGTAATTACCTTATTTTGCAGCACATGCAAGGACTATTGGCTTGCAGTACTTGTATTAGTTCTTTTGAAAAAGTAATAATAACTTGCAACCGAAAATACTTGCTAATTGTACTCAATGGATAACAACGAAAAACCTAACGCAACAACTACTAATCAAAAACTAAAACAATGGTTTAAGCGTATAGGATTAATGGGGTTTACTTTTTTCCTAATCAAAGGATTGCTTTGGCTAATTATTCCGTATTTAATTACCAAAGGTTGCATTAATAATTAATCAAAACCATACCAAATTAAAGTTTGGTTTTGTTATCATCAGAATAATAATCAGTATAAATAAAACGTTTTCTATCCGCTCATATAAAAACAGTTTTTTGCTTAATGCAGCATACTCGTTCGGAATTTCAGCGGAATTACTTGTTTTCAACATTATTTTTATAGGCTTTGAACGAGGCGATAACATCAGCGGACCAAAAGCCAATGCAACTATAAAAAGAAACAAACTTAAAAGATACCAATCCATACGAAAAATATAAGGTCGCATTACCCCCATTACAATACCTGTAAGCAACAAAAGTGTGCCACCAACCATTACAAAAACATGAATACGATGACGTATTGCATACGCATGTTTTAATTCAGTCATATTAGTTGCTTGTTTAACAATATAAATCATAACAAATCCGGGGCCCAAGCCTAGTATTGCCGAAATTACATGCACAACAAGTATAAACTTATACAACATAGCATCTTACTTTTGAAAATATAAAAACATCAAACTACTAACAGCATTGTTTAAAACCAAAGTTAATAATTACCCAATTCATGCAAAATATTCTGAGTAATTTTATGCGATAAACGCAATCCACTAAACAAAAACTAACCCTGAAATAAACCAATTATTTTATTGAAAACTTTACCTTTGCTTAATGAAGTTAGATATATTAGCTTTTGCAGCACATCCGGATGATATAGAATTAGCAGCCTGCGGCACACTTATGGCACATTTGGCTTTAGGAAAAAAAGTAGGCATTATTGATATTACACGTGGCGAACTTGGTACAAGAGGATCTGCCGAATTAAGAGATAAAGAAGCAGCACTATCATCAGAAATATTAGGAATACATGTACGTGAAAATTTAGGACTTCGTGATGGTTTTTTTGTGAAGGATGAATCAAGTATATATCGAGTAATTGAAATGCTACGCAAATACCAACCGGAGATTGTAATAGCCAATAGCGAAACTGACCGACACATTGACCATGGCAGGGCAGCTGACCTGGTACATGATGCTTGCTTTTTAAGTGGGTTAATAAAAATACAAACAACACATAACGGAACTGCGCAAGAAGCCTGGCGTCCAAAGCAAGTGTATCATTATATACAAGATTATTATACTAAGCCGGATGTGATAGTAGATATTACACCTTTTTATCATCGAAAAATAAAAGCTATTGAAGCATTTTCGTCCCAATTTTACGACCCCAATTCAATTGAACCCGATACCCCGATTTCTGGTAAAGATTTTTGGGATTTTTTGGAAGGAAGAGCACGTCAGTTTGGAAGATTAGTTAATGTTACGTACGGTGAAGGCTTTACTGTAAAACGACCAATTGGCTGTACTAATTTATTGGAGTTGTTATAACAAAGACATAAATTGAACTAACATATTTACATAAAATTAAGTTAATTTACTTAGTTACAACAATTAAATTTTAATTGCATCTTTGTGTTGTTAATACTGTTAATTTCAAATTTATGAGATATTTTTATATTCTATTTTCAAGCATCTTCTTATATGCTAATATAGCGAATGCTCAATCCGGAATATTAGATACTACATTTAATTACGGAGGCTCTGGTCCGGGAGTTTCAGATAATACAATTAATGCCATTAGTGTAATTAGTTCGGGGAAAATATTGGTAGCCGGACACTTTTTAAGTTTCAATGGAAACCCTAATTATAAAGCAATAGCCCGACTAAATGCGGATGGTGGATTGGATACTAGCTTTATTGCATTACCCGATTGGAAGGACAATAGTTATATCTATGCATTAGCAGTTCAGCAGGATGGAAAAATTATTGTGGGAGGTCAGTTTCCTAACAATAATGGAGCTAAAGCAATTATACGATTAAATGCGGATGGAAGCATAGATAACACATTTACGGATAAGTCAGCAATGTATAATAGTATTAATAGTATAGCTATTCAGGCTGATGGTAAAATACTAATTGGGGGCAAATTTTCTCAGTATGATGGTGTGGGTCGTTCAGGTATTGCACGTTTAAATACAGATGGAACTTTAGATACATCATTTCTTTCAAATATCATAGGCATTGGAGGAAATACAGGGTATGAACAAGTAAACACATTACATAT
>JACFNJ010000078.1 GCA_019454865.1 Bacteroidia bacterium | reverse complement strand
AAGCAATAGCAGCATTAAATATGTATGGCGTAGGTTCAGGTGGTGTTACCTTTAATATTGATGCCGGACATACCGAAACATTTACTTCTCCATTCGGTGGTACTATAAATACAAGCGGAAGTGTAGCTAACCCGATTGTGTTTCAAAAAACAGGTAATGGAGCTAATCCATTACTAACAGCTGCAAAAGGAATATCTTATTATGATGGAATTATTGTGATTTCCGGTGGTGATAATATTACTTTTGATGGAATTGATTTACGTGAAAATCCACTTAACAGTACAGATGATGAATGGATGGAATCCGGGTTTGCAATCTTAAAAGCAAATGAAGACAATGGCTCGAAAAACATTACCATTAAAAACTGTAAAGTTGAATTAAATAAGAATAACGGCTATGAGTCAAACGGTATTTTCGTAAATAATTTTGACAAGTATTTTGATTATATATCCGTTAACAGCAATGCAGGGAAAACCGAAAATGTAATTATTCAAAATACTATTATTCAAAATACAACTTATGGTATTTTATTAAATAGTGATTACCCAATTAAGGATAATAACTTCTTGATTCAAGGTAACCGGATTGATAACTTCGTATATTCAGGTATTCGATTATCTTCAGTTACTAACGCAACCATTAGCAGTAATAAAGTTAGTAATGGATCCGGCAGTTCACCGATTCGTGGTATTGATATTGCGGGCGATTCAGTATTAGTAGTTGAAAAAAATCAGATAACTAATTTAACTTCCTCTTTTGCATCATATATGCGTGGAATTGTTGTAGGTATTAATGCTGAGGGAGGAGAAAGCAAGGGCATATTTAGAAACAATTCAATTAGTAACTTAAATGCAAATAATGCAACGGGGTCTAATGCTGTAATAGGTATTTACTCTTACTCCGAACATGAGTTCTATAACAACTCGGTTTTTTTATCATGTAATTCCGGTGGTATCGGATTTGGCAGTGTTGCTTTTTTTGCTTCGTATGTTGATGATTGTTCGATAAAAATGAGTAATAATATTTTTATCAATAAATCCACTTATGGTAAAGTAGTTGCTTATTATCGTTTAGGTACTAATCTTACCACCTACCTAAGCCCAAGCGATTACAATTTGTTTTATGCCGGTACACCAAGTGCAAATAATTTAATATTCCACGATGGAACCAACTCCGACCAAACATTAACCGATTATAAAACCCGAATGGCTACCCGCGATCAAAACAGTTATACCGGCATGGTTAACTTTATAACAGGCGATAGCCTACGCCCAATAGCAGCCGATTATAAAAACGGCACAACAATATCAGGCGTAACGGAAGATATAGCAGGCACAGCCCGTAAAGCAACACCAAACATAGGTGCATACGAAGGCTATCCTGCAAATTACTGGGTAGGAGTAACATCAACCGACCCAACCGGAAGAAGCAATTGGGGGGATAGTACAGTACCGGCTGGTACGTTCCCGCTTACGGTAGATAGTTTGTCTTTATTTTCTCCAAACATGTTATCCAATTGGAGCCTAACCAATTTAATATTACCGGCAGGCAAAACATTATCGTTAAATGGATTTAATTTATCTATAAGCGGAACCATAACCGGAGCAGGCAAATTGGTAGGCAATGCGTTATCATCAGTAACCATAACCGGAACAGGAAATTTAGGTAATTTGTATTTTGACCAAACAACACCGGGTACAACCAACCGCATTAAAGACTTTACACTAAACCGAGGAACAAACAAACTAAACGGAGGGGCGGTATTGGGCAATACCATGGAAGTAACGGGCACGCTAACAGCCACTACAGGCACATTAAATGCAAATGGTAATTTGGTATTGGTATCCAATGTAAGCGGAACAGCACGCATAGCCCAGTTGCCTGCCACAGGCGATGTAACGGGTAATGTAACCGCACAGCGATATATACCTGCAGTAGCCCGCAGATACCGGATGATAGCATCACCGTTACAAAACTTTACCTTTAGCCAATTAGCAGATGATATGTTTGTAACCGGACCAGGAGGGATAAGCAATGGATTTGATGCTTCCAACAACAACTCGCCAAGTATATTTACCTACCAAGAAGCTAATCCGGGAAGAGGATGGAAAGGCTTGACCAATATAACCAATACGCTAGACGATGCAATGGGTTCATTTGTGTTTGTGCGAGGCGATAGAACATTAGTAAATTGGTACAATCCTCCATATCCATCACAAAACATAGTAACGATAGATTTTAGCGGGCAGCCGATAAATAAAGGGACGTATGCGCCAAACTTAACTTATACCAATACAGGCACACCCGGAGATGATGGCTGGAATTTGGTAGGTAACCCATACCCATCGCAAATAGATTGGACAGCATTGTCATCAACCAATTTAAGTTCGTTCTACTACATGTATAATCCTGCAACCGGAAGTTACGAGTCAGATAATGGCACTAAATACATAGCAATGGGTCAAGCATTTTTTGTACAAGCTACCGGCAGCAGCCCAACGTTAGTGTTTTATGAATCCTCTAAAACAGCATCAGCTCCTACCAATTATTTCAAAACGGGCAATAGTATATTAAATGCACGCATGGTAAAAGATAGTTTAAATTCCGATTTGTTGTCCATACGCTTTGTACAAGGCTCAACGGTAAACTATAGTCCAACTGAAGATGCGATTAAATTTACCAACAGTACAATAAACTTTGCATCGCTAACCAATAATGACAGCATAATGTTGCAACACAACATAATGCCTGAGCCATCGGTGGCATACGATACGGTAAAACTATATGCAGATGCACCAAACGGAAGTTATAGTTTAGAGTTTAGCAATTTGGCTTCGATAGATTTGAAATACCACGTATTGTTGTTGGATAAATACACCAATACCACAACAAACTTGCGCACCACACCAAGTTACACCTTCAGCATAAGTGCTAATGCATCCACCAAAGGCAGTGAGCGCTTTGCGGTAATATTTGCCAACCAAAGTGCATTACCTGTAACCTTGGTAGCATTTAGCGGAAGCAAACAGCAACAGAATGCCGAGTTGGAATGGAATACAGCAAGCGAAAAGAATACAAGTCATTTTGTGGTAGAACGCTCCATGGATGGAAAAGAATGGGAAAAAGCCGGAGTAGTAGCAAGCCAGGGAGCAACAGCTGGCAGCAAGTACAGCTATACCGATGCCAATGTATTTGCAAAGGCACAACAATGGTACTATCGCTTGCAAATAGTAGATAGAGATAAAACCAATAGCTATAGTAAAATAATACGCATAGAAGACCAAACACAAGCAGCAGAAGTGGTAACAAGCATTTATCCGATACCAACACAAGGCGAGTTGTACATAGAAACAGCAGGAACAGCAAGCGCGGGTAAGGTAGATATAACCGATGCGATGGGTAAATTAGTATTAAGCAAAGAGTACACAAAAACAGGACAAACCATTGCATTAACAATTGACCACTTAGAGATGGGCGTGTATATGCTAAAATATACCGAAGAAGGGAAAGTAACTGTGCGGAAAATAATAAAACGATAACCCCATAGGTATATAACTATATATGCAAAGGCGGCTGCATAATTTTGCAGTCGCCTTTTTTTTAAGTGTAGTATAAAATTAAAAGAAGGTTACTCTACCCAAGATTTATAATACGCAGGGTCTTCTATCTCAAGTGCTGCTTGTGTAATGTGTAAGGGATAAAAAGGGTCAATCATTACGGCTAATTCTTGCGTAAATGCTTTACCTATTGATTTCTCAATAGTGCCTGGGTGTGGCCCGTGTGGAATACCTTTTGGATGCAATGTAATCATTCCTTTTTCTACATGTTTTCTACTCATAAAATCACCATCAACATAATACAACACCTCATCGCTATCTACATTGCTGTGTGCATACGGTGCAGGTATAGCCAATGGATGATAATCATACATACGAGGCACAAAAGAACAAATTACAAAATTGTGCCCCTCAAATGTTTGATGTATTGGAGGTGGCATGTGAACTCTGCCGGTTATTGGTTCGTAATTATGAATACTAAATCCGTACGGATATTGAAACCCATCCCAACCTATTGCACCAAAAGGGTGTGCAGCATAAGTGTATGGGTATAACATATCCTGTTTTTTAATTAATACTTTAAAATCGCCTAAGGTATCGTGGGTTTCTAAGTCTTGCGGAACTTTTATATCGCGTTCGCAATACGGAGAATGTTCAAGTAATTGCCCATATTGATTAAGATACCGCTTTGGAGGACGAATTGGAGAAAGGCTTTCGGTTATAAATATCCTATTGTTTTCAGTTGCAAAATGCAATTGATAAATAGTACCGCGTGGTATTACTAAATAGTCGCCATATTCAAACGGAATTTGACCATAAATTGTTTTAAGTACACCACTGCCTTCATGTATAAACAATACTTCATCTGCATCCGAATTTTTATAAAAATAATCCGTCATGCTTTTTTTGGGTGCAGCAGATGCAAGATAAACATCATTGTTAAAAAGCAAATACACTCTGCTTTCTAAGTAATCGTCTTTTGGTGCAGTATTAAAGGTAAGGAAACTACGATTTTGTAGGTTTTTAGTTAATGCTGCTTTTGGCCCAAATTCTTTTGCTGCGCCTATATCTTTTACTAAAGTAGGCGCATTGGAATGATAAACTAATGAGTATAAACTGGAGAATCCTTCCGTTGAAATTAACTCTTCTTGATAAAGGCTACCATCCGGTTTGCGAAACTGTGTATGGCGCTTGGTTGGAATAGTTCCTAATTTGTAATAAAATGGCATAGTTGGTAATGTTAATTTTTTAAAACATGAATCAATAAAAAAAATGAATTATTGTTGCAAGCTAAAATATGTTTTTTAAATCGCTATGCAATTAATAAAAAATCATACCAAGTATAATTGTGTAATACAAGTTTTTGTTGTTTTGTTTTTGATGTTAGGGTATGTGTCATGCACGAATACTCCTGAGACTTCAAAACACGAAGTGAAAACTGAAAATTCAAGTATTGAAGAACTAAATGCGTGGATAGAAAGTAAGCCAACCGATGCTGAATTATACTACCGAAGAGGGAAATTGTATTTTGACCAAAAAGATTTTGAGAAAGCATTAAGCGATGTTAATCAGGCAATAGATTTGGATGAAAAAAACGCTTTGTATTTTTTCTTAAAGGGACGGGTATTGTATGCATTAAATCAAACTATTGAAGCTGCAAAAGTATATGAGCAAGCTATTCAACTAAATCCTAACTTAACCGAAGCAAAATTGCTTTTAGGTGAATTGTATTATATTGTAAAGGAACATAAAAAATCTTTGGATGTATATAATTCCATCTTAGCTACTGATCCTAAAAATACTTCTGCATTGTTTTTTAAAGGGATGAATTATAAAGAAATTGGAGATACAAATTCTGCAATTCAGGTTTTTCAAAAAGCATTTGAAATTGATCCTAAAAACTATGATGCAGTAATGCAACTCGGAAATTTATTTGCGGGCTATCATAATAAAATTGCATTAGATTATTATATTACTGCCTCGCGTTTGCGTCCTAAAAGCTCAGAGCCTCCTTACAGTGCTGGAGTATTTTACCAACAAAAAAAAGAATACAAGCTGGCAATAGGTATGTATAAACAAGCATTGAAAGCCGATGAAAATTTTTATCCTGCATATTACAATTCATCGTTAATAAATGTTGAGTTAGGACAGTATAATGATGCTATTCAAAATTTGAATGTAGTAATACGTATTGAACCCGGCTTAGTAGATGCATATTACATGAAAGGACTGTGCTATGAAGCTTTAAATAATAAAGAAGAAGCAAAAATAAATTATCAATACACTTTAGATTTAGATGCAAATCATGCGTTAGCAAAAAAAGCATTGGCTGCATTAAAATAGATAGATAAAACTTTTTTCTTTTCTCATTGCAAATATTAATTTGCGCAACTTAATTTATGAGTATTATTAATATAACACTACCAGACGGTTCCGTTCGTTCGTTTGATTCGGGGATAACCGCTCTAAATATTGCTAAATCCATAAGCGAGGGTTTAGCAAGAAATGTATTAGCTGCAAAAGTAAATGGTGAAGTTTGGGATGCACTGCGCCCGATACACACGGATGCAACTGTTACCTTACTTACATGGAACGATAAAGAAGCCAAACAAACGCTTTGGCATTCATCTGCACACTTAATGGCTGAGGCTATTGAAGCACTTTATCCGGGTACAAAATTTGGAATTGGCCCTGCTATTGACAATGGATTTTATTACGATGTTGATTTTAATGGCAAAGAGTTTTCAATTGAAGATTTTAAACGCATCGAGGATAAAATGAATGAATTGGCTAAGCAAGCAAATACTTATACACGCAAAGAAGTTAGCAAAGCCGATGCAATAAAATATTTTACCGAAAAAGGCGATGAGTATAAATTGGAATTAATTGATGGATTGGAAGACGGACAAATTACTTTTTATACACAAGGTAATTTTACCGATTTGTGCCGGGGTCCGCATATACCCAATACCGGTTTTATAAAAGCTATTAAGCTAATGAGTTTAGCCGGAGCATATTGGCGAGGCGATGAAAAAAACAAAATGCTTACCCGTATATACGGAATTACATTTCCTAAGAAATCGGAGTTGGATGAGTATCTGGCAATGTTAGAAGAAGCTAAGAAACGCGACCATCGTAAAATTGGCAAAGAGCTTGAGTTGTTTACTTTTTCTGAAAAAGTAGGTATGGGTTTGCCATTGTGGTTGCCAAAGGGAGCAATGTTGCGTGAACGCTTGGTTCAGTTTATGCAAAAAGCACAAATAGCTGCCGGATACTTGCCTGTAGTTACGCCACATATAGGTAACAAGCATTTATATGTAACATCAGGTCATTACGAAAAATATGGTGCCGATTCGTTTCAGCCGATTCAAACACCACGTGAGGGTGAAGAGTTCTTTTTAAAACCAATGAATTGTCCGCACCACTGCGAAATTTATAAAGCATATCCAAAATCGTATAAAGATTTACCTGTACGTTATGCGGAGTTTGGAACGGTTTATCGCTATGAACAAGCCGGTGAGCTGCATGGTTTAACTCGTGTAAGAGGTTTTACTCAAGATGATGCACATTTGTTTGTTCGACCTGACCAGGTTAAAGATGAATTTATTAAAGTGATAGATCTTGTGCTGTATGTGTTTAAAGCATTAAATTTTACAGATTATACTGCACAAATTTCTTTGCGCGATCCGGAAAATAAAACCAAATACATTGGTTCGGATGAAAATTGGGCATTGGCTGAACAGGCAATAATTGAATCAGCAACTGAGAAGGGCTTGAACACCGTAGTAGAATATGGTGAAGCAGCATTTTACGGACCCAAGTTAGACTTTATGGTTAAAGATGCTATTGGCAGAAAATGGCAGTTGGGTACTATACAGGTAGATTATAATTTGCCCGAAAGATTTGAACTGGAATATACCGGATCCGATAACCAAAAACATCGCCCGGTTATGATACACCGCGCTCCATTCGGTTCATTAGAACGTTTTGTTGCAGTATTAATTGAACATTGCGCAGGTAATTTCCCGCTTTGGTTAACACCTGAAGCAATAGCAGTATTGCCAATAAGTGAAAAATATCATGAGTATGCTCAAAAAGTTGTGAATGTGCTAAATAAAGCAGATATTCGCGGACTGCTTGATGATAGGAACGAAAAAGTGGGAAGGAAAATTAGAGATGCCGAGATGAAAAAGATACCGTTTATGCTGGTTGTAGGTGAGCAAGAAATGCAAACAGAAACGATTGCTGTACGTAAACATGGGGGAGAAGAAGTAGGCAAATTTAAGTTGGATGAGTTTGTTTCTTATTTTAACGAGCAATTAAAAATAGATTAAAAATAATAAATTATAACATTTGGCAGCACCAATTACACCAAACTCTAATACTACACAAGGGATTAACCCTAAAAACAATTTAAAACCGGGATATATTTCCCGCGGAAGAAAATCATTAGAACCCGAACATCGGCTAAATGAAAAAATTACCGCTAAAGAGATTAGGCTTGTAGGCGATAATGTAGAACAAGGTATATATGCTATAGACGTAGCTTTAAGTATAGCTGAAGAACAAGAGTTGGATTTGGTGGAAATTTCACCAAATGCAGTTCCGCCTGTTTGTAAGGTTGTAGATTATAAAAAGTTTTTGTTTGAACAAAAGAAAAAGAAAAAAGAGCTGAAAGCAAATTCGCAAAAACAAGAAGTAAAAGAAATTCGTTTTGGTCCTAATACGGATGAACATGATTTTGAGTTTAAATTGAAACATGCTGAAAAGTTTTTGGCTGATGGCAATAAGGTAAGAGCATTTGTGTTTTTTAAAGGAAGAGCTATTGTGTATAAAGAGCGTGGTGAATTATTGTTGTTGCAATTTGCTCAAAAACTTGCTGAAATTGGAAAAGTTGAGCAACTACCAAAGTTAGAAGGTAAAAAGATGTTTCTTTTGGTAGCTCCAAAATCAAAAACAGGAAAATAAAAAATATCGGAATCGGAAATAAAAATAAAACAAAAGGATTATGCCTAAAATGAAGACCAACAGTGCTGCGAAAAAGCGTTTTAAACTTACACCAAGTGGTAAGATTAAACGTGCGCAAGCATTTAAAAATCACATTTTAACTAAAAAAACCACTAAGCAAAAGCGTGCATTAACCAAAATGGTTGTTGTAAGCGATGCCGATATGGGATTAGTTAAAAACTTACTTGCAATCGGAAAATAGTACGATAACGAAATGTAAGAAAAGGCAAATAGGTAAGCCTTAAAATTACCTAGGTTTATTAAATATTTAACCCGAACAAAAGCTACAAAGAGTCCAAATTAATTGGAACGCTTAGGTTCAAAAAAAAAGTAAAAATTATGCCACGTTCAGTAAATTCAGTGGCGTCTCACAGACGCAGAAAAAAGCTCCTAAAATTAGCCAAAGGCTATTGGGGCAAACGTAAAAATGTTTTAACAGTAGCAAAGCACACAATTGATCGTGCTTTGGCATTCTCGTATCGCGATAGAAAAACCAAAAAACGTAATTTCCGTAGTTTATGGATTACCCGTATTAATGCAGGAGTTCGTCAGGAAGGTTTAACATACTCTCAATTTATGGGAATGGCTACAAACAAAAATTTAGGTTTAAACCGTAAAGTTCTTGCTGATTTGGCAATGAATCATCCGGAAACTTTTAAAGCAGTTGTAGAATCAGTTAAAAAATAAATTATTTAATTATACCGATTTTCGATATACAAAAAAACCTCACTGCAATGTGAGGTTTTTTTGTGCTTTGATATTAGATTCAATACAATTATTTGTGTTCAGTTTATTAATAAACTGATTATTTTTTGTCATCTTTTTTTGGAGCATTTAAAGCTTGGCTGGCTTCCATGCTTATTGAGGTTTTGTCAATACGAAGACGAGTTCCTTCACTATTAATAATAAATGATGTTTCATCCATCTTTTCTATTTTCCCATGGATACCGCCTACTGTTACTACTTTGTCTCCTTCAGCTAAGGCTTCTCTAAATTTTTTCTGTTGTTTTGATTTTTTCATTTGCGGATAAATCATAAAAAAGTAAAAAACCACCATAATTAAAATAAGTGGTAAAAAACTTCCTACTCCTCCGGCATCACCCGGTGCACCTGCCATTAATAAAATACTTGTCATGTTTTCTTATTATTTAGTTGTTTATAAAATTGAAATTTATTTTTTAATTCTTGTCTTGTGCTTCTACCTCGCCACGTATGGTTAATATTGTTTCTCGCGGTATGGTATTGCAATTTACGGTAATAGTTTTTTCAAAAATTCCGGGTCTGCCTTTACTGTCGTATTTTACGGTTATATAGCCATCTTGCCCGGGTTTAATAATTTGCTTTGGATATTCAGGAACTGTACAACCACAACTTGCATTTGCTCCTACTATTAATAAATCTGCTTTTCCTGTGTTGCTAAACTTAAAATTATATGTTGCTTGAATTCCTTCTGCAATTTTTCCGAAATCATGTTGAGTTTCGGTAAATGTAATTTCAGGCAATTGATTTTGCTTTTGATTTGCTGAGTCAGCAGTTGCGGTAATATTAATTAACTCGGATGGTATTCTGTTTGGATTTTCTGAGTTACATGCTACTACAGAAAGTAGTATTAAAACTGAATTTAAAACTAGTTTAATTTTTTTCATTGCATTATTCTACTAATCCTCTACCTGTTTTATTTATTTTACCTGCTGTTTTTAATTCTTGGTGTATTTTATCCAATATGCCATTAATAAAACCAAAACTATTTGGCGTTGAATATAGTTTTGCTATTTCTAAATATTCATTGATGGTAGCTTTAATAGGTATGTGTGGAAAGTAAAGCATTTCGCAGAGTGCCATACGCATTAAAAGTAAATCAATAATTGCTAAGCGGTCGGTATCCCAGTTTTTTGTTTTTGCACTTATTTTGTCTGTTAATTCACCACCATTTTCAATTACT
>JACFNJ010000343.1 GCA_019454865.1 Bacteroidia bacterium | reverse complement strand
TCATTTATCTCCATAGCCGATAGGTTAACCCAAGATCAACGCGATCAGTGTTAATGCCAAACCAAGCAAATAAACCATATGTTGCCAGGTCAATCTGCCTAGCCCCAGAACCAACATACCGAGGTGCAAAATTGCGAAGAAGAAAGCAGCCAGGAAGAAAGGTCGGAAACCTGGAGCTGCAGCAATCGTAGGAGCTTTTTCTCCAGAGCCATAACTGCTGCTTTTTACGATCCCTGGCTCGCCGGGACCAGCAAGTTGTTGACCGACCCAGTTAATCAGTAAAACCACAAATATATAAACCAGAAATGCAATTGGGGGACTAAGCAAAGATTTCATACATTCTTCCCTAATGTAACATCAACAATGACGAAAAGCCAAACATATCCAGGAATATGGTTGCTGCCGGACCGGTTACACCTTGCACAATCGAGGGCCAAAAACCAATTGCGGCGATTAGGAAAACCAGAACGATAACCGGCAGTTTCATTGTAAAGGACGTCGGATTACCAGATTTAACCGTCTGGGTCGCTTCTTTTCGATACATTCGGTTCACAAGTGGGGCATAGTACCCCAGTGAAAGAACACTATTTAGCGCTGCGAAAAGCACTACAAAGATCATTGGTATATTTTGCGGGGCAATACTACCGACAAATATTTGCCACTTTGACATAAAACCAGCCAACGGCGGAAGCCCCCCCAGCGCCAAAACAGCCAGGCTAAGCCCAAACACTTCCAGCGGGTACTTTTGCCCCGCTCCATTTAAATCGTCAAGGGCCAACGAAGAATGATTGCCCCGAGAGAGGTGTATCCCATACAAAATTGAACCAGCAGCCAGGAAAGCTAAACCCTTCATCAGGGCATGAGTCAATAGATGGAAGAAACCACCCGCGGCAGCAAGGGTATTATGAAATATCGCCGCTGCGCCAAAGCCCAAAAGCATATATCCCAAATGGCTCAAGCTGGAATAGGCCAGAAGGCGCTTAACCTGTGTCTGTCTGAGCGCCATGAGGTTGCCTACAAGCATGTTGACCGCGCCAAACCCTATCAAAAGGGCGCCCCAAATTGGAGAACCAAATGGAAGACTGCCAAGGGATCGCAGCATGGCGATGAGGCCTGCCTCAATCACAACTCCTGACAACATCGCGCTGATTCCACTCGGAGCCTGCGAGTGAGCATCCGGCAGCCAGGTATGCATCGGCACAATTGCCGCCTTCACCCCAAACCCAATTAAGAATTGAGCTCCTGCGGCAAGCAACAC
>JACFNJ010000342.1 GCA_019454865.1 Bacteroidia bacterium | reverse complement strand
GGTTCTTCGCCATTTCAAGTGGGTAAGTTGAGTTGAAGCTTACCGAGGTGGAAATAAATCATTAAGATAAAGTTGTGTGGATTTCGATATCCCCTTGCCACTCGTTTTATCTCTTGAATTTTAAGGTTTACACGTTCAGCATAGCCATTGGTTACACAATATCTAAAGTAAGTTTTGATTCCATACCAATGGTCTTTCAATAAGTTAACAAATCGTCTGACCGGTTCGATGCCAGAATCCCAGGCCAATTTCATCCAAAGGTTAATGGGTTTGAGCAAAGAAGATTCGCTTGCTTGGTTTAGCACTTGTTTAAACTGTTCCTTCAGTCGGTATACTTGTCCGATTGTGGGATAAGCATTGGCAAGCAATTCAACTTGTTGCTGCTGCTGATGGTTTAAGCGAGATTGATTTTTGAGCCAGAGATATTTGGTTTTTTTGAGCTCCATATATTTTTTGGTTTCAGCCTTCCTTACTTCATCAACCACACTGTTCATGCCTTGCTCAAGATGAAAGCGGTCAAACACAATTTTTGCCTTCGGCAAATGTTTGCACACACCAGCTATATATGCCTGAGACATGTCCATCGTTACAAGTTTGATCTTCTTTGGTTCAGCACCACGAACCTCAAGATCAACCAATGCTTGCTCAAAGGCCGCCTGATCGCGACCCTGACCGACACCCACAACCTTACGCTCTTTAACATCTGTAAAAATTGTAAAATAATGATGTCCTTTTTTGCTACTTGTTTCATCTACACCAAGATGCTTTACGTCTTCAAGAGGCTGCTCTGCCAAGGCATAACCAACCATTTTCCTAAGTATAGTCCACACGCGTTTTCCACTTATACCCATGTAGCGTCCAGCTTTGGTACATGGCATACCGCCCTCAACCAGTAAAGCAGCATAGGCTTCGAACAGCAAGGTAAACGAACTTCCAGGGCTTGCCCAGGGAACATCCACAAGCAATACTTGACCTTGATCATTACGGATTCGTGGAACCGCAGCGTGGAGATAACATTCGTGCTCAAAAAAATTCAAATGCCTCCATGTCCTTTCCTGATGATCATAAACAGGGTACAGCGATCCTTCGTAAAGGAATCTCGTGCCTGGCAAATGTTTGATATAAATGTGCAAAACCTTCTTTGACTCATTCATTGATAGCTCAGTTCGATCTATCATCCAAGGAGCTTGAAGCCCTAAGGCTATTCCAAATAATTCTTCTGTTCTCATACTGCAAAAATAAGCTACCCACTATAATCGGCCAAGAGC
>JACFNJ010000341.1 GCA_019454865.1 Bacteroidia bacterium | reverse complement strand
TTTTTTAGCTGTTTCAAAACTAACTAATTTCCCCATTTATTTCTTTATAATTGTTATTTAAAAAAGCAAGTTTGTTATATGATGGAACCCAATATAAACCATCATACTTCTTAAACAATTTATCATATATTCTATTATACTCTTTACCTCTATCCAATTTTCCTCCAAAAAGTAACCACTCATTAATGTCTTCTTCATCAAATTCACTAGCTATACCCATTAGTATATCAAGTAAGTCTCGATAGTTATCAGTTGGTTTTATATTAGAATTATTAATATTTATTATTTCATCAACAACAGGTTTTAATATTTTTACTAATATTTCATCTGTAAAACTGTTTTCCCACATATTAACTAAAGCCCAAAGTCTATCACTTGTTATACCTTCAGGTAAATCCCACTGTTTAGAAAAATTAGTTTTATACTTCCTATCAAAATTATATGATGGTTTAACATTAATCATTATATAAATTTTTTTTAATTTTATAAAATTAAATAAAAAATTTTGGATTAATATATTAATTATTTAAAAAACTTAAATTTAATATATGTTTTTAAATAACCCCAAGTAATTTGATTGTTACTTAATGAAAGTAATATACCATCTATTATATTAAAATGTAATAAGTGTTCCGGACATAACCCTATTAGGTGGAAAATTTCGTACATTATTATCAAGAATTTTTTTTATTTCTGCACACCATTCGTATTGTTCATATTTAATACAACTATCCAAACAGTTGCTTAACACTTCAGGAATATCTGTTGTTATAAATGTAACATCTATCCAATAAGGATCATTTTCCTTAATATATGCTTCTAATGTGTGTACATACTTATTATCTTTTTTATTATATGCTTCTATTAAATTAGGTACTATGTGTTTTATTATTTCCCATTCTTTATTTTGTAAGCATAATACAAATTCTTCATATGTATTAAATTCTAATTTAATATCCATAATTCTATTATTTAACTAAATTATCACATACATACGAAACCATTGGTAAATCAGTTGGATGATGTTTATATCTAACATGATATTGATATGATTCAACTAATCCTACTGCTGCAGCTAACATGGTATTGCTTTTATATCGTTTATCATTGTTAATATCAATATCAATCCACTTTACCACTTTACCTAATTCATCCTTTATAAGTTCAGAAATTTCAATTGATTTCCAAACTTCATCCATTAATCTTGTATATATATCTTTAATTCGTGGTGTTTCTATACGTTGGTACAAGACGTGGCCACCTTTTCCCA
>JACFNJ010000340.1 GCA_019454865.1 Bacteroidia bacterium | reverse complement strand
GTACGGTATTATTGCTGAAAACCCGGGATTGCAATATGTAAACTGGGGCAAAGCTGGGGATATAGGGCTTTCCTTGTTATTTTCTCCTTTAATTGGGTTCAGTTTAGCTATTATTTTAATGTTTGTATTAAAACAAATGATTAAGAATAAAGCAATTTTTAAAGAGCCAAAGTCCAATCGTCCACCACCATTATGGATTCGTACTATTTCTGTATTAACATGTACGGGTATTAGTTTTAGTCATGGTAGTAATGATGGACAAAAAGGGGTAGGGTTGATTATGTTAATTATGGTGGCTATAGTTCCCACGCATTTTGCAATAAACCATGCAACCGATTTAAATGCTTATAAAAATTCGATTAATGAAATTCAAGCAATTTATCGAACGGTTGAAGCAGATAAACTGAGCAAAGCAGATTTTATTGAATTTAATACTATAAATAGTTTAGTTACCGATGTTGAAAATAAAATTGCAAACTGTAACTCACTAATGGAAATTTCTGATACTGCGCAACTTGGGCTTCGTCAAGATATTATTTTAATAAGCAAAGCAAATAAGAAGCTGGTTGAGAGTGATGATTTCCCTTTAAGTACACGTGAGAAGAAATTATTAAAAGAACACATGACTACCTTAAAATCATTAATTGAATATGCGCCATTTTGGGTAGTTGGTTTAATAGCATTAGCATTGGGTACCGGAACAATGATAGGGTGGAAACGGATAGTAAGAACTATTGGTGAAAAAATTGGCAAACAACATTTAACCTATGCACAAGGAATGAGTAGCGAATTAGTAGCAGCTACTACTATAAGTTTAAGTACAATGGTTGGTTTGCCGGTAAGTACCACACAAGTATTATCCAGTGGTGTAGCTGGTAGTATGGTTGCAAGCAAAGGAATAAAAAACTTAAGAGGTAAAACCGTAAAAACAATTTTTATTGCTTGGTTACTTACATTTCCTGTTACTGTTGTATTATCCGGTGGATTATTTTTATTGTTCCGAGCAATTTTTTAGTTAACCCGATACTTTCTTCCAAGTATCACTTCTACCTATTAATGATATGCCGATGTAACCACGAATGTTTATTGTAGTTGCATTTATTAATTCAATTTTACAACTGTATGTTTTACCACTTTCCGGGTCATAAATAGTTCCTTTTTCCCATTTATTGCCTCCACTATGTTCAAAACCTAATAACATATTAAGCCCTATTAAAGGGTGTGTGCGATTGATTGCATCCGGATTGTTTATGTCCACTTTGGGTTTACCTT
>JACFNJ010000077.1:8398-10660 GCA_019454865.1 Bacteroidia bacterium | reverse complement strand
GTGCCGTCAATTTGGTCTATCATTTTATTGTTGAATTTTGAATAAAAATCTTCTCTGTTATTTGTTTCAAAAATAGTATTGTACGCATTTGAAAAACTCATTAGATAATTGATGTAATTTTTTCCCTCGTTTAAAGGTTGTCTAATTGAATATTTATCAGAAACAATACGATGGGTGTTTTCTTCAATTTCAACTAACGAATAGCCAATGTCCAATTTCTCTTTTCCTATATTTTCGGCAAAATCTTCTGTTAATACTTTTTTCCAATCCTCAGAACCTGCAAATTTATCAGGTATATTTTTGGGCTTCAAGTAATCAATTCTTCGTGCTTTTATTAATAGTTTATTGACGGCTTCTAAATTCTTTTGATTATCCTCCCAGTTAGATGCATATTTGTTGAGTTCTGCTATTTTTGTTATACTTCTTAAATGATGAGCTTTTAAAATATCAGTACCTGATAGTCGCTTACCACCAGTATTTAAAGTTTCAAAGAAACTATATGCTAAATCTTCACTTTCAACAACGATAATCGTAACATTGATTTTGTCTAATTCAATGTTTTCAAAACTGTTGCTTGAAAAATGATTGTAGTTTGCTTTAATGTTTTTTAAAGTGATTGGATGGCTGTATTTTATTCCAAAATCAGTATTTGATTTAATAATGGATAAAATTTGTAAGGTCGTAAGACGTTGCTGCCCGTCTATAATTTCAAGGTCATTTTGTTTGTTTTTGTACAAAACAATACTGCCTAAATAGAATAAAGGTTTTTCGCCTGTTCGTTCTTGGTGTTGTTTAAGTTGAGCTATAAGTTTGTTTATTTCTTTTGGTGTCCAAACATAGGGTCTTTGATATTCAGGAATAGTAAGCGTTTGTTGTTTGTCAAACAATTCTTCTAATGTTATGCTTTCTACTGTAAGTACTTCCATCATTCTTAATTTCTTCTCAAATATAAATTAAATAACTCTGCACAAGCATTTGCATCACTCAAAGCATCGTGGTGGTTTAGCGAAATGCTGTGTTCTTGGCAAAGAATTGCTAAGTTTTTCTTATAATGCTTGTAAGTGCAATGTTTTTCGTAGTGTGGCTCTGCAATGTCGTAATAAGCTAATGCGTTTTTCAAGCAAGGAAAATCAAATGCAAAGCCATTGTGTGCTACAACAATTTGTTCTTTAATGTAAGGTTCAATCTTTTGCCAAATTGTTTCAAATGTTGGTGCTGTTAGAGTTTGTTCGGGTGTAATTCCGTGAATGTCTATAAACTTTTTCCAATAAAAATTATTCGGAGGCTGAACCAATAATGAAATTTTTTCGGTAACAATTCCATTTTCTACACGAACCAAACCAACTTGGCAAATACTCCACTTTTGTGGATGTGCTGTTTCAAAATCTATGGCGGTAAATGATGTCATTGGTTGTTTCTTTTAAATCCAATCTGAGTTCCTGAAAATTGATTGCTCAATGTTTCTTCTTTGCAAAATTCAAGAAGCGTTTTCAAATCAACTTTGTTTCCGTGAATAATTTCATTGATTTCGTTTTTACGAACAATGTTATCAATTTGTCCGCCCGAAAAATCAAACCGAGAAGCCAACATTTCACAATCTTCATCAGGTAAATGAGGCATTTTGGATTTCCAAATTTGTGATTTGGCAGAAACACTTGGCTTTTTAAATTCAACTTTGAACAAGAAACGTCTTTCAAATGCCGTGTCCATATTGGTTGCCAAGTTGGTTGTTGCAATTAAAATGCCTTCAAAGTTTTCTATTTCTTCCAGCAAAATATATTGAATTCTATTTTCGGTATCACTCACATTAGAAGAATTTGCCTCTTTGCGTTTAGCAATTATGGCATCAGCTTCATTGAAAAACAAGATAGGTGTTACTTGTTGCTCTTTTGAATAGGATTTATATTCCTTAAAAACTTGTTTAATAATTTTTTCGCTTTCACCAAACCACATTGAGCGTGATGCACTAATATCAACTTTCATTAATTTTCGGTTTGTAGCTTTGGCAATTTGCAAAACACTTTCTGTTTTTCCAGTGCCCGGTGCGCCATGCAACAATACTGTAATGCCCTTTGGCAATGCTTTTTCAGTTAAACGTTCTTGTGTGTTTTTAAAGTTTTCTTCAACCAACAGTGTTTTCAACAATTCTAATTGTTCTTTTTCATTGTCACTAAAAATAAGTTCTTTAAAAGATATGTCGTCTGGCTGAATTACATTATCTTTTTTAGCTTTCTTGTTGAACATTTTAATGTCGCATTCAGT
>JACFNJ010000077.1:0-8388 GCA_019454865.1 Bacteroidia bacterium | reverse complement strand
GCATCATCAAAAAAAGTGGCATCTTCAATTTCTAACCAGTCTGTTTTAATCAGGTTATGTTCTTTTGATATAAAACTTTGTAGCTGAGTAAATCGTTTGTTTGGACTATTGTAAATTTTTTTGAAAATTCGCTCAACCCATGGGTTTTTATCACCTTCAAGAAATTTCCAAACAACGTATAAAAACAAATATCTTTCTTCTAAAGAAGCCCCTAAAAATCTTGTTTTTTCAACAAGCGGAAAATGTATATTTTCTTCTAAAATTCCTTGTGATTGTTCAAATAATTCTATTGTCGTAATTTCTTCATTATCTCGTTGATTACCTAATTGGTAGAGTTTTTCAAGCAAAGTAAAAATGTCTTCATATTTTACAACATCAATCAAAATTTCAGGGATAGGCTCACTTTTAAGAATCTTTTCAGCAACTAACTCATTAATACAAAACTCTTCATCTGCACCTTTGAAATTTATTTTTCCAAACAAATTGCTTTTGATTTGTTTACGCAACAAACGCTTTTCATACAATTCAACAAAGTCATCGCTGTATTCAAGAAGTTTCATCGGGTTGCAATCAAAATGTGAATTCAAGTCATTCAAATCAACTTTTTTCCCATTATAATTCATTGTAAAAATAACAGCGATTAAAAGCGCTTGTGACTTTGTAATGTGAAAGTATTCGGCAAGAAATGAAAGCTCCTTGTCTGTTAGTTCAAATAATGAATTGTCTAACTTAGAATTCTCTGCAAAATTGTATACCAAAGCAATGTTGTTGAGTATTTCTTGTTTAAGTGTTGCGTTTGCCATACCTATGTCCTTTTTAATATCTGCTACAAAACTATTTCAATGAAACGCCAAAGTGTGTCGCTCTGAAATTTTGTATCAAACTTTTTAAGTACAAGAAAATGTTTAAATAAAAAAGGAAATTAAGCATTGCCTAATTTCCTTTTTTATACACTTGCTTAAAAAAACAGCAAGTTTTAAAGCACAATAAATTAATTACATTATGCCTAATTTTTTCTTTACAAGTCCGATAATGTTATCGCCATCCGGTTTGTATAAAATTGGCGATCCTGGGCTGCTATCAAATACATACGAATAGCCACCTTCTTTAGCAACTGTTGAAATTGTAGCTTTAGCCTTTTCAACAATTGGCTTTAAAAGAGATTGCTCCTTTTCTGATTGTTTAGATTGTGCCATCTCCTGGAATTCTTGATAGCGAGTTTGCAAATCACGCAAATCTTTTTCTCTTAACTCCTTTTGAATTTCGTTTAACTTAGCACCTTCTTTTTGGTAAGCAGCAAGTTTTGTTTCAAATTCAGTACTAAGCTTTTTTCCTTCTTCTTGTAAAGTTTTACTGTACACTTCCATTTCGGATTGTGCTTTTTTGTATTCCGGCATGCTGGTCATCAACTCATGAAAATCTACATAAGCAAATTTGTTTTGAGCTTTTAATTGTAAAGCTCCAAAAATCATACTGACGCTCAGAGCAAGTGTTAAAATTGTTTTCTTCATGGTAATCTATTTGTTTTTATTTTGTGTTGTTCCTTCTTTTTCTTTGTTTTTTGTAATAGCCACCCCCAACTCAGTTAATACTTCATCGCTTTTATCGTATTTTGCATTTGAGTAAAGCATTATCATTTCTCCACCTTTGGCAAATATAAAATCAAGAGCTCCGGTTTTTGCAACTTTTTGAACTGCTTCAAATACCTTGTCTTGTATCGGTTTAATCAATTCCTGACGTTTTTTAAACAACTCGCCTTCATAACCAAATTTTTGTTCACGGTATTCTTTTAATTCCTTTTCTTTTTCTTTTATTTCTTGTTCTCGTTTTTTGCGCATTTCTTCAGTAAGCAAAACCTGCTCTGCATTATAATCGCGATACATTTTGTTTACGGTAGCCTGTTTTTTTTCTACTTCTTTTTCCCAATCTGCAGAAAATTGTTCCAATCGTTTTTGTGCCGATCGGTATTCAGGTAGCATATCTAAAATATAATCTGTATCAACATAAGCAAAACGTTGTGCATTTACACTTCCAAATATCGAACCAAAAGTAATAATTAATAAAAAAATCTTTTTCATCTTCATTGTATTAAATATGAAACTTAAAATTGTTGTCCTAACAAAAAGTGGAAATTTCCTTTATTAAATTGTCCGTCTGTTGAGTTTGCAGGAACATCAAAACCATATCCGTAGTCTAATCCAATCATTCCAAACATCGGTAAAAATATACGAACTCCTGCACCTACCGAACGATATAATTGAAATGGATTAAAATCTTTAAATTGCAACCAAGCTCCTCCCGCTTCTGCAAATAATAATGGGAATATTGTAGCTTGAGGATTAGTAGAAATTGGATAACGCAATTCAAAAGTATAACGGTTGTATATTGTTCCTCCCTCTCTTACCGGATTATCTATTACACCCAAATTGGTAACTACACGTTGGTGTACAATTGGTGTTAAGGTGTAATCTTGGTATCCGCGCAACGCAATAAGTTCCCTTCCATCCAAGTTAAAGCCCATTAACCCGGATCCGCCTACCCAAAACCGCTCAAAAGGAGTCATCCCAACCAATGGATTATAATTGCCAATGTAGCCGAAGTTGGCTCTACTCATTATTACTAATTTTCCAATTACAGGTGTAAAAAATGAAGCATCAAATTTCCATTTATGAAACTCTAACCAGCGATAACGCTCTGTTTCTGCTATCGTTGTATAATCAACACCATTAAACATAGAGTATGGCGGTGTGGCTTGTACTGAAAAAGTTATGCTTGACCCTTTGCTTGGATAAATTGCTTGGTTAGTTGAGTTTCTACTTAATGCTATTTTTAAGCTAAAACTATTGGATATACCTTGCGGTACACTTGGAATATTGCTTTGCCCTAATGAGTTATATACATTGTTGTACCGTTGTAGATTTAATGAATATTGAATTACAAAATAATCATCCGGCCATCTTAGTCGTTTGCCTATTCCTACACTTCCGCCTGTGGTATATAATACTGAGCGTAACGGTTCGTTTTTAGCATAACCATTTGTTTGTACTGAGTGGTAAACGGAAACAGAAAGTGCGTTTGGTTTTTTCCCTCCAAACCAAGGCTCGGTAAATGACGCACTATATGCTTGATAAAATGTACCGTTTGATTGTGCTCTGAGACTTAGCCGTTGTCCATCGCCACTTGGTACCGGTGTCCATGCACGAGGGTTAAACATTTTTCGGGTTGAGAAATTATTTAATGTTAACCCAAGTGTTCCCACAACACTATTTACACCCCACCCTGCCGACAACTCTATTTGATCATTCGGGCGTTCTTCTACAATGTATTCAATATCTACCGTGCCACTTTCCGGATGTGGAACAGTATTAATATTTAAAGCTTCCGGATTAAAATACCCAACAGTTGCCAATTCGCGCATACTTCTTGTAATATCTGAACGACTAAAAAGCTGTCCGGGTTTTGTGCGTAATTCACGCAACACCACATGGTCACTTGTTTTAGTGTTTCCTTTTACCGATACTTTGTTAATTTTAGCTTGCGGTCCTTCATACATTCTTATCTCCAAATCTATTGAGTCATTTTCAACCAATACTTCAACCGGTTCAATTCGGAAAAATAAATACCCATCATCCATGTAAAGCGTGCTTATATCAAGCTCAGTTTGGCTCATGTTAAGCCTTGAATCTAAAAGAGATTGGTTGTACACATCTCCTCTATTAATTTTTAATATATCCAACAATTGTGCTGAGGTATATTTTGTATTACCAACAAAAGACAAATTGCGGAAAAAATATTTTTGCCCTTCGTTAACCGTAATATCTATTGAAACCCTATTGCTTTTACTTTTATATACAGAGTCTTTTATTATTTCAATATCTCTGTATCCTAAGCTCAAATATTTTGCAATTAATTTTTGCTTGTCGTCTTCAAAATCCGATTCAATAAATTTTGATTTTGCTAAAAATCTGCGCGACTCTTTTGTTTTTTTAAAGGTGCGTTTCAGCTTACCCGAGGGTACCGAGTTGTTACCATGAAATACTATGTTTTCAATTTTAATTTTCGAGCCTTCGTCTATTTTAATTCTCAGCTTCGATGTGTTTTTCTTAGGGTCGTCTTCAATCGTTTCAAAAGTAACTTTGGCATCTGTATATCCTTTTTCGTTATAGAACTTTTTTATTTGAGCCTCAGTAGTAACAAATAAGTTTTCGGTAATTATGTTTCCTGCTTTTAATGTTAGTTCATCGCGTAATGTTGTTGCTCTTCCCTTTCTTATTCCTTTAATAGCAAAAGTTGAAAGGCGAGGTTTTTCTCGTACTACAATTTCAATTGAAAGTTTATCTCCGGTAATGTCTAAAATTTTAATTTTTACATCATCAAATAATTTTTGTTTCCATAACGCAGTAATTGCATTACCAATTTCTTCTCCGGGAATTTTTATTTTTTGCCCTACCATTAAACCCGAAAGGGATTGGAGTACCGTTTTGTCATAAAACTCAGTTCCACTAATCATAACACCCGAAAGTTCGTATGTTTTAGGAAAACTATAATCTAAGGGTGTGCTCACGGCACTTGTATCTTGTGCATCAGCAGCATTAAAAAAGGCTAAAATGCTAAATATAAAAACTACTATTTTTTTAAATTTCATTTGGCTTTTAATTGTTCACTTGTTTTACCAAATCTTCTTTCTCTTTTTTGAAAATCAACAATTGCAGCATAAAATTCTTCTTTGCTAAAATCCGGCCAAAATGTTTCGGTAAAATACAACTCACTATATGCTAACTCCCACAACAAAAAATTACTTATTCTGTACTCTCCGCTGGTTCTTATCATCAACTCCGGATTGGGTATAGCAGACGTAGAAAGGTGTTCTGTTATGGTGTTGTCGTTTATTTGATTTACATCCAAAATGCCTTCTTTTACTTTTTGTGAAATTTGTTTTACCGCATTGGTTATGTCCCATTTTGAACTGTAACTAAGTGCCAAAACCAAAGTCATTCGGGTATTGTTTTTTGTTTCTTCTATAGCTGTCAATAATTCGTTTTGACATTTTGCAGGCAGCGAATTTAAGTCGCCTATTGCAGCCAATCGAATATTGTTTTTCATAAGTGTTGCAGTTTCCTTTTTAATGGTAGAAACCAATAGTTCCATTAATGCTGTTATTTCTAATTTGGGTCTATTCCAGTTTTCGGTAGAGAAAGCATAAAGTGTTAAATACTTTACCCCAATTTCTGCTGCAGCCTCCGTAACATTGCGTACAGATTTAACTCCATTTTGATGACCAAAAACACGTAGCTTTCCTTGCTTTTTTGCCCATCTTCCGTTTCCGTCCATAACTATTGCAACGTGTTCGGGTAAATTGTTTAAATCTATCGTACTCTTCAAGCTCATTCTTGATTTCTGTTTGAGGTGGCGAATTTAATAAAATCTATCACACTTTAAACGTTTAAATATTCGATAGGTAACACTTACCGTAGAGTTAAAATACCAATCATCAAAATCTGGATTTCCGCGTTGCAAACCTTTCTTGTTTACAAAAGTGTTTACATCTGTTGTGTAAGTAGGATCAGCAAGGGATGCGGCTACAATTCCCTTATCAGCATACAATTGGTTAACATCCGTATATAAGTTGCTAACATCGTCCAGGTAATCGGTAAAAGTCATAAATGCAGCAACTTTCCACTCTAAACTAAAGTTTTTATTTGGCATCCATTTAATACCTATTCCCATTGGCATTGTCATACAAATTCCGTTATAGCCTTTCGTTTGCCCTTCGGTTTGTACTCCTTTTAAATCATACCATTTTGTTCCGTATAAACCTTGAGGGTTAAAAAACGCTGCTCCAATTCCACCAAAAACGTATGGAGTAAAATGCTCATCCCTAACTCCTGCTCCGTATTTAAAATAATTAAACTCTACTATCCCCGAAAAATCTGTAATATCTGTACGAAAAACGATATTTCTTGTTTTGTTAAAATCAAAATTTTTATCGTTGCCGCTAATTCTTGATTGGCTAATTATAGCGGTAAACGCCCATGTATTGTTTACATTATATCGTGCAAACACACCACCGGTGGCTCCGGTTTCTTTAAATACTAACGATGGAGATACATCACCCACATAATTGGTCAAACCCAAAGTTAATCCAAGCTCAACTTTCTGCGAAAAAAGAATGCTGCTATTAATGAATAAAACAATGAATAAATAAACTCTTTTCAACGTTTATTACCTGATAATATATTAGGACAGGCTATACCAAGATTTTGTATTACGTACGAAAAACTAATGCCTGCAAAAAAATACATATCACTATCAAACAAAAATGAACGTGTTGTGCGCATAGTTCCCTCTTTTGCTACACCAACCTCCGGATATTTGCTTGCAACTTCGCCTGTACGATTTGCTAATTTTTCAGCAACTGTACCATAAGCCCTGCCTACAACATTTGTATTGGCGTATTTACCTCCAATATCATCAAGATAATTGGTAAAAGTAAGTCGGAATCCGGCTTCAATGCCTACAACAAAACTGCGTGAAATTTTCTTTTTAACACCTGCACCAAATGGTAAGCAAACGGTTGTTAAATCGTATTTTTTTTGATCGTTGTACTGTGTAGTTCCTTGCCCTTCGGTTCCTAATGGCTGAAGCTCGTACGTGTTTCCATTAAATTCGGTTTTAGGATTAAAATGAAAAATGCCGATACCCCCAAATAAATAAGGCACAAACGGGCGTTCGGTGCTTCTTCCTAATGGGTAACGCACTAAGTTGTATTCAAAATGTGCTGAAAACTCGTACAAATCACTATAAAAATTGGTGTTTCTTACCCTATTTTTCACATTGCTTGCAAGTGAATCGTATCCTGAAATTCTACCATAAGCAGCCATTCCTTTAAATGTAACTTTAGGACTTAAATTATATCTACCTAAAATTGCAGCACCCGGATGAAATTGATTCATTCGCATGCTTTGTTCACTAACGTCTCCTATATAGTTTGATACCCCTCCGTAAATCCCAAACTCTATATTTTGTGCTTTAACGTTTAATATTAAAAGAAACGAAAGTATAATTACTAATTTAACCTTATTAATCATTTTAATTTTACCCCAATATTCGCAAATATAGAGTTAATGAGTAAAACGCAAAATTAGATTAAATATTATTCCCTTAATTTTAACCTAAAAAACACGTCCATCAATTGGTAAACAAGTTGTGTGTAATTACCTTTGAAATAAAAATTGAAACCTATCAATAGCTTTCAATTCTCTAAAATCAACAATATTGAAATGAATGTACAGTATTTAATTGTTGGGGTAATGGTTGTGACGGCAATATGGTATATTGCTAAATCCGTTATCAAATCATCAAAAGGCGATTGCTGTGAAAACGGAAATTGTGGTTCCAAACCACAAAATAAAAAGTTTAAAAACGTGGAGTAATGTTTATCTTGCTTTTTAAAATTATAAAAAGTGAGTAGTTCAATATTTCGTAAAAAGAATGCAACGCAGTTTACTAATGAAGCAGACGGTAGTTATTCCGGTGAGCATAAATTAAAAAAATCATTATCTCTTCGCGATTTAACCTCATTGGGTATTGCTGCAATAATTGGTGCAGGCATTTTTAGCACAATAGGAAATGCTAGTGCAAGTGGCGGGCCTGCTGTTATTTTATTATTTGTATTTATTGCCATTGCATGCTCCTTTTCTGCAATGAGTTATGCAGAGTTTGCAAGTAGTATTCCCATATCTGGTAGCGCATATACGTACGCTTACGCTTCATTTGGTGAAATTGTAGCATGGATAATTGGCTGGGCTTTAATATTGGAATATGCTATCGGAAATATTGTTGTTGCAATAAGTTGGAGTGGGTATTTTACCGGACTGATGGATGGATTAGGTTGGCATATTCCGGAATGTTACACCATGGATTACATGAGCGCAAAAACCGGTTATCTAACATACATAAGCCATGCTGACGCATCTGCTATTCCACTTTACATAAAAGAGCAGTACTTGGCATGGACAACAGCTCCAAGTATTTTAGGAATAAAAATTATTTGTGATATTCCTGCATTGGGCATTGTATTAGCAATTACTTCATTAATATATCGTGGTGTAAACGAAACAAAAACCGTAAGCAATTTTTTTGTTGGACTTAAACTTACAGTAATTGTTTTGGTAATTTTAGTTGGTGCGTTTTATGTGAAGCCAGAAAATTGGTCGCCCTTTGCACCTAATGGAATGTCGGGTGTATTAAAAGGTGTTGCATCGGTGTTTTTTGCTTATATAGGTTTTGATGCTTTAGCAACTACTGCCGAAGAGTGTAAAAACCCAAAACGCGATTTGCCAAAAGCAATGCTTGCTTCTTTAGTAATTTGTACGGTACTGTATATTT
>JACFNJ010000076.1 GCA_019454865.1 Bacteroidia bacterium | reverse complement strand
GTGTTGTTAATTCAATTTCGTTAAAAGAAGGCGAGGCAGAATTTATACGTCAGGCAAAAATTGTTAAGCGATTTGGAGCCGCTGCCATTGTTATGTTATTTGATGAAACCGGACAAGCAGATAACTTGGAAAGACGAATAGAAATTGCTCAGCGTGCATACAACGTATTGGTTGAAAAAGTAAATTTCCCGAAAGGCGATATAATATTTGACCCCAATATATTTCCGGTGGCTACCGGTATGGAAGAGCATAGAAAAAATTCGTTAGACTTTTTTCAGGCTACAAAATGGATAAAAGAAAATTTACCGGGAGCTAAAGTGAGTGGAGGCGTTTCTAATGTTTCTTTCTCTTTCAGAGGCAATGATAAAGTGCGAGAGGCAATGCACTCGGCTTTTTTGTACCATGCAATAGCAAACGGTATGGATATGGGAATTGTTAATCCAAGCCAGCTTGAGGTGTATGATGAAATTGATAAAGAATTATTGGAATATGTTGAAGATGTTTTGTTGGATAGAAGAGATGATGCAACAGAACGATTGTTGGAGTATGCAGAAAAAGTAAAAGGAAAAGGCAAAGAAAAAGTAGTTGATTTGGAATGGCGAAAAGGCACAATTGAAGAACGATTAAGCCATGCCTTAGTTAAAGGGATAGTAGATTATATTGACGAAGATACCGAAGAAGCATACCAAAAATACAAAAAACCGTTGCGTGTAATTGAAGAGCCGTTGATGGCAGGAATGAATATAGTAGGCGACTTGTTTGGGCAGGGAAAAATGTTTTTACCTCAGGTGGTAAAAAGTGCACGTGTAATGAAAAAAGCTGTAGCTTATCTTACTCCATACTTAGAAGAAGAAAAGCGATTAGCGGGAGAAAAAAATGCAGAAACCGGTGGACAAGGAAAAATATTACTGGCAACAGTTAAAGGCGATGTTCACGATATAGGAAAAAATATTGTAGGTGTGGTTTTGGCTTGCAATAATTTTGAGGTAATTGATATGGGAGTAATGATACCAGCCGAAAAACTTTTGGAAAAAGCAAAAGAAGAAAATGCAGATATTGTAGGGGTAAGCGGTTTGATTACTCCAAGTTTAGATGAAATGATACATGTAGCCAAAGAAATGGAACGTTTACAAATGAATATTCCATTACTTATTGGTGGTGCTACAACCTCACGAGTGCATACCGCAGTAAAAATTGACCCGCATTATACCGGTCCGGTGGTTCATGTTTTGGATGCAAGCAAAAGTGTACCGATAGTACAGAAATTAATAAACAAAGAGCAGCGACCTGTTTTTCAAAAAGATTTAAAGACAGACTATGCACAGTTTAGAGAAGATTATAAAAACAGAAGACAAGAAAAAAGTTTTGTAACAATTAACAAGGCGCGCGAAAGTAAAATTTCCGTTAAGCCTCAAAATATTGTTAAGCCTGCTTTTACCGGTATAAAAGTATTTGACGACTTTCCGTTAGAAGAATTAAGAAACTATATTGATTGGACTCCTTTCTTTATGGCATGGGAGTTAAGTGGGCGTTATCCAAAAATATTAACTGATGAAGTGGTGGGTAATGAAGCTACCAAATTATTTAATGATGTAAACAAACTTTTGGATGAAGTAATTGCAAAAAAACTTTTAACTGCAAAAGCTGTTATTGGATTTTGGCCTGCAAATTCAGTAGGTGATGATGTAATAATTGATGCTACAAACACAACTTTAAATACACCTACTGCAACATTCCATTTTTTACGCCAACAACGTGAAAAAGCGGCAGGACAAACATACAACTGCCTTGCTGATTTTGTTGTGCCTAAAGAAACCGGTATTACAGATTATATCGGTGGATTTGCAGTAACAGCAGGAATTGGTATTGAGAAATTAATAGAAGAATACAACAAAAATTTAGACGACTACAACAGCATTATGATAAAAGTAATTGCTGACAGGCTTGCGGAAGCATTTGCTGAAAAAATGCATGAATTAGTTAGAAAAGAATATTGGGGATATGCTAAAAAAGAAGAATTAAATAACGAGCAACTGATTAAGGAAGAATACCAAGGTATTCGTCCGGCACCTGGTTATCCGGCCTGTCCTGATCATACAGAAAAAGCACTTCTATTTGAGCTGTTACAAGCTACAAAGAATACAGGAATAGAATTAAGCGAACACTTTGCAATGTATCCGGCTGCAAGCGTTAGTGGATTATATTTTTCACATCCTGAAAGCAAATATTTTGGTATTGGTAAAATTAGCAAAGACCAGGTAGAAGAGTATGCCAAACGCAAAGGACAAAGTATAGAAAATATAGAGCGATGGTTAGCACCTAACTTGGGTTATGATATTTAATAAATTATTTACCAATTAAATTGAAAACTATGCACGGAGTATTATATAATTATTTTGCAGAAGACCACAATCGAATAGATTCATATTTTCAAAAAGCAATTGTTGATATTCAAAACATAGATATGGAAAGCTACGATAAGTTCAGAAATGGATTATTACGACACATTTCCATTGAAGAAAAAATTGCCTTACCCGCAATAGCCCGATTGCAAGGCGGAAAGCCTTCGGATGATGCAGCCCGCATTCGGTTAGAACATGGTGCTATTGGTGCATTATTGGTGCCTTTGCCTACTCCTGTTGTTATAGCCAATATCCAAAACATCTTAGAAAAGCACAACGAACTGGAAGAACAGCGTGGTGGAATATATGACCGACTGGAACAACTTGCAGGAGATGAAACACAGGAACTATTAAATCAAATAAAAAATGCTCCGTATGTTACTCCTAATAAATACAATGAAAAGCCGGAAGTAATTGAGGCTGTTAAACGAGCAGTTGAAAGAGCTGGTTATACTTTTATTGATAAATAAAAAGTTATTTTCTATTCGGGTATTAACTTTATGGTTGAAAGATTGAGCACATATACACCTGTAATTTTTTTCAATACCATTTTTAAAGGTATTGCACAAATTATGTTGCAGGAAAATACTATTACCGGAATTTTATTTTTACTGGGTGTTAGTTATGGATACCCGCTAATGGGATTAGCACTTTTAACAGCAACTATTGCCGGTACTATTACAGCTATACTTTTTCGATTTGACAAAGACGAAACCATCAAAGGTATTTATGGTTTTAGTGCTGCATTAGTTGGTGCCGGATTAATCTTATTATTTAAACCTTCTTTCCTTCTTTGGATAGTAATACTCATGGCAGCCGGATTGGCAAGTGTGATTCAAAATTTTTTTAGCAGAAAAAATATTCCCGTTTATACTCTTCCTTTTATTCTTGTTGTTTGGCTAGTTTGGTATGTATTTAAAGATTTAAACTATTTGCAACTACAAAGCACAATTGATACAAATGAAACTATACAACAAAATTTTACATTTATATTTTCAAGCATTGGTCAGGTTATTTTCCAGGATAATGTAATTATAGGGATTTTATTTTTTATTGGCTTAGCTGTTTCTTCCACAATGGCTGCGCTTGTAGCTGTATTTTCTTCTGCTGTTGCTGCACTTTTTGCTTATTACTTTCAACTACCAACAACTGAAATTGTATTGGGATTATATGGATACAATGCGGTATTATGTGCAATAGTTTTTGCTGATATAAAACCTATTAGTTTGCTTTGGATAGTATTGGCTACTTTGCTATCAATAGTTATAACTATAGTATTAAACAATATAAATATTATACCATTAACCTTCCCGTTTGTAGCAAGTTGTTGGATTCTATTATTAATAAAAAACCAATTTTATCGTTTACAAAAAGTCGCTTAATGCTTTAATTGCATTATACGTGTAATGCTTTGCTTGCCTAAAACTTGTGCCACAGCAGTATCTCGTGCAGTTACATCAGATTTGTTATATGCTAACAAATAATAATTGCCTTGTAATAAATATCCAAAATTTGAAACTCCTGATGCATTTGTTGGAATACTATTTAATGCAAGATTGTTTTTAAGGTCTTCGTAGTTTGCAAATAAATATACAATTGCATTATTATCTTTTGCACCACTTGCTGTATAAACTTCAACCTTTAATGTTCCGTTGTATTCCGATGAATCCGTGGTAACAATTGATTGAGGAGGAACATAATCATCCTCCAATGTACACGATTGAATGAAAATAAAAATTGTACTTAATACAAATACAATTATATTATTTCTTAATACTTTCATGCAGGTACTATTATTTCAATTAGTACAAATGTAATTTTTATAACCACTTTATTTAACAATTTCTTTCTTTAAAAATTGCGCGGTGTGGCTTTTTTTGTTTTTTATTATTTCTTCGGGAGTACCTGTACAAAGTATCTCACCTCCGTATTTTCCACCTTCGGGTCCAATATCAATAATATAATCGGCAACCTTTATCAAATCCATATTGTGCTCAATTACTAATACGGTATTGCCCTTATCTACCAATTTTTGAAGTACTTCTAATAACACGCTTACATCTTCAAAGTGAAGCCCTGTGGTTGGTTCATCCAAAATATAAAATGTATTTCCGGTATCGCGTTTGCTCAATTCAGTAGCTAATTTTACCCGTTGTGCTTCACCACCGCTAAGTGTTGTGCTTTGTTGCCCCAATGTAATGTAACCTAACCCTACATCATGTAATGTTTCAATCTTGCGCAATATTTGTGGTGTGTTTTCAAAAAACTTAACAGCGTCACTAATGCTCATGTCCAAAACATCGTTAATGGATTTTCCTTTATATCTAACTTCTAATGTTTCTCTGTTGTAGCGTTTACCATTGCAGGTTTCGCATTTAACATAAACATCCGGCAAAAAATTCATTTCAATTGTACGCATTCCTGCGCCTTGACAGGTTTCGCATCTCCCACCTTTTACATTAAATGAAAACCGTCCCGGTTTGTATCCTCTTATTTTTGCTTCCGGAAGATTTGCAAACAAGTTTCTTATATCTGTAAATACTTCTACATAAGTAGCAGGATTGCTTCTTGGAGTTCTGCCAATCGGGCTTTGATCAATTTCAATTACTTTATCAATTTGTTCTATTCCTTCAACTTTTTTATAGGGCAATGGTTTTTGGTGTGAGTTGTAAAAATGCTGACGAAGTATGGGATAAAGCGTTTCGTTAATTAATGATGATTTGCCACTACCGCTAACTCCGGTTACACAAATAAATTTTCCTAAAGGAAATTCAACAGATACATTTTTTAAATTATTGCCCGAAGCTCCGGATAACTTAATACACTGCCCATTTCCTTCTCTTCGTTTTTTCGGAATTGCAATTTCTTTCTTACCATTTAAGTACAATGCTGTTGTTGAGTTGGATTGCATAATTTTATTGATGTCTCCTTCTGCTGCAACATGACCGCCAAACACCCCTGCACCAAATCCCAAATCCAAAATATAATCACTCTCAGCCATCATATCTTTGTCGTGTTCCACTACAATTACACTGTTTCCAACATCACGCAACTCTTTAAGTGAATTAATTAATCGTTGGTTATCGCGTTGGTGTAATCCAATACTTGGCTCATCCAAAATATACAACACACCTACCAATTGCGAGCCGATTTGTGTAGCTAAGCGAATGCGTTGCGCTTCGCCTCCACTTAATGTACGTGAAGATGAATTTAAAGTCAAATAGTTTATTCCTACACCCAACAAAAACTTTATCCGGTTACGAATTTCTTTTACTATTTCAGAAGCTATAATTTGTTGTTTTGGACTTAGTAATTGCTCAATATTTTCAAACCATTCTGCCAATGTTGAAATTTCCATTACAGCTAAATCCGCAATATTTTTATCTCCTATACGATAATGCAGTGCTTCTTTTTTTAATCGGGCACCACCACAATCTGTACAGGTAGAAATAGTCATAAATTCCTCTGCCCATTTTACTAATGAATCGCTACTTTTTTCGTGATAATGACGCGTAATAAAAGGGATTAATCCTTCCCAATTGCTCGAATAATTTTGTACAAAACCGCTACTATATTCGTATGAAATGGTCAATTTTTCTTCAACTCCGTAAAGTATAGCATCTACGTTTTCTCTACTAATTTTTTCAATGGGGTCGGCAAAGCTAAATTTTAATTTTTTCGACAATTCACGCAATTGCATAAATGTCCAATTCTCTTTAGGCTCACCAAGTGGAAGTATTGCACCTTTATTGATGCTTAATTTTTTATCCGGTATAATGTTGTTTTCGCTAATTGTGCTAATTACCCCCAAACCATTGCATGATGGGCAAGCACCATAAGGAGAATTAAACGAAAAAGTATTGGGTTGTGCTTCATCATAACTTATTCCGCTTTGCGGGTCCATCAAAAATTTACTGAAATGATACGCTGCTGATTTTTCATCATTCTCTTCAATAAGCACAAATGTGCCCTTACCCATTTTCAATGCATTTTTAACACTTTCACTTACTCTAAATCGTGCACTTGTTTTAGCTTCAATTCTGTCTATCAACACCTCAATGTCGTGAATTTTATACCTGTCTATTTGCATCTTGGGCGCTACATCTAATATTTCGCCATCCACACGCACTTTGGTATAACCTTGTTTTCTAATTTGCTCAAACAATTCCCGGTAATGTCCTTTTCTTCCTTTAATTAATGGAGCAAGTATGGCAATTCTTTTTTGGTCAAACCGATTAAGTATTGCGTCTATGATTTGCTCCTCGGTCATTTTAACCATCTTTTCTCCACTCACATAACTATACGCATCAGCAGCACGAGCATACAACAAACGCAAAAAATCATAAATTTCAGTAATGGTACCAACAGTAGAGCGAGGATTTTTATTAACGGTTTTCTGTTCAATTGAAATTACAGGTGAAAGTCCATTTATCTTGTCCACATCGGGTCTCTCCATATTACCGATAAATTGACGGGCATACGCACTAAAGCTCTCCATATACCTCCGCTGTCCTTCAGCAAAAATGGTATCAAATGCTAATGAAGATTTTCCACTTCCGCTAAGTCCGGTAATAGTTACTAATTTGTTTCGAGGAATTTTTACGTCAATATTTTTTAAGTTGTGTTCCCTGGCGCCTAAAATTTCAATATATTCTTCTTCGTTTGTGTTGAGTTGCTTATTATGCATTGCTTCTGCCGATGACATGCTGAACGGATTAATTTATAAAAAGCGAAAATACATTTAATGTTTGAGCAGAAAAAGCAAATAGAATTAACTTATTTTCGCAACATGAAAAACAAATTTGCCATAGCAGTACATGGAGGCGCAGGTACAATAGTGCAAGCTCTTATGACACCGGAAAAAGAAACTGCATACTTATCCGGATTGGCACAAGCAATTCAAGCGGGGTATAAAGTATTGGCACAAAACGGAAGTGCACTTGATGCGGTTGAAGCAGCTGTAATTGCTCTTGAAAATTTTCCGCTTTTTAACGCTGGTAAAGGTTCCGTTTTTACAAATAAAGGCACACATGAAATGGATGCAAGCATTATGGATGGAAAAACATTGGAAGCCGGAGCTGTAAGTGGAATACGAAATGTTCAAAACCCTATTCAACTTGCAAGAGCTATTAAAGACAAAAGCGGGCATGTTTTTTTAAGCGGATTAGATGCCGAAGAGTTTGCAAAAAATATTCAATTACCCTTTCAACCCGACAGCTATTTTTATGAAGAAGGCAGGTACAAACAATGGATTGAAACAAAAGATAGCGACTCATATCAGTTGGATCACAGCCTACATGGTGAAGGAAAAAAATTTGGAACTGTTGGTGCAGTTGCCATTGACTGCATGGGTAATCTTGCGGCTGCAACCTCTACCGGTGGAATGACCAATAAGCGGTATGGAAGAGTTGGCGATAGCCCAATAATTGGAGCAGGTACGTATGCAAATAACAAAACCTGTGCTGTAAGTTGTACCGGACATGGAGAGTATTTTATCCGAGCAGTTGTAGCTTATGACATTAGCTGCCTGATGGAGTACAAAGGATTAACCTTACAACAAGCATGTGATTATGTAGTAAAAGACAAATTGGTAAAATTTGGTGGCGAAGGCGGATTAATTGCAATTGACAATATGGGAAATATTGAACTTCCTTTTAATAGCGAAGGAATGTACAGAGGATACCAAATTCAAGGAGAAACTGTTGTAATTAAAATATATGAAGATTAGTAATGATGTATTACAAAACTAAATTATATAGTGGTAACTAAAATTGAAAAAAATCGTGTGTTAATTCTACTACTTGTATCGGTAGTTTTTATTCTTTTTAGATACGAAGATGCCAAGTTGCCATTTTTTTGGGATGAGTTACACGCTTACGTAAAAGGCACACTTTACATGGTGGATAATCAAATTTCATTATCGCCAAGTGCTGTTCCTGATTACATCAGCTTTGGACATCCGCTTTTGCTGTTTTTCTTACAAGCATTGTGGTGTAAAGTTTTTGGCATATCACCACTTGCGTTTCATTCCTTTTCTGTTTTGTTAGCATTGTTTACAGGCATTGGCACTTACTTACTTTCCGTTGAAATTACCAAAAATCAAAGTTGTAAGTATGGTTGCATTTTGTTTGTTTTTAATTCAACCCATAGTTGTGGCACAATCTACACAGGTTGTTTTAGAGATGTTACTTACTTGCACTGTTGTGTATGCAATTTATTTTTTTATAAGAAAAAATTACACCTATGCTGCTTTGTTCAGTACATTAGCCGTGCTTACCAAAGAAACCGGATTGGTGCTTGCAATTACATTTCCAATTGTTCTGTTTTTACAGCTTATTAAATCCAAAAGGTGGATTGAAACATGTAAACAAGGATGGGTTTTAATTTTACCCTTTTTGGTGTTTAGTCTTTTTTTACTTTTACAAAAGCAAGCCAATGGATGGTTTTTTAATCCCAATAATTTGGGAGCAACAAAATTTAGTTTTTCAAGCATTACACAGCGAGCTTGGGATTATTCCATCAAATTAGTATGGTTTGAGCAAGGACGATTTTTTCTAACAATTTTTTCATTAATTGTTATTACTCTCACGTTGGTTAAATCAAAAAATAAAACTTTAAAACTTTCACAAACCGTTTTAACATTTGTTGTTTTTGGTTTTGTGTTTATGCTTTTTTCAGCTATTAATTCAAGCTTAGACAGGTATTTTTTAGTGATGATTCCTCTTGTTTGTGCAATTTATGCTTTAGGAGTTTTGTATGCATCTCGTTTAAACAAAACAATTTCTATTGCAGCAGTATGTATAGGAGTTTGCTTTGCTGTATTCAACTTAAATAATAAAAATAAGAACAAGGAGATTGACCTGAGTTATCGAAATCAACCAAAAACTTTTTTGCAATTGTTTCAATTTCTTAATCAACCACAATTTGCAGATAAAACAATAATGCTCGATTTCCCATTGTACGAGGCTACACAAGATTCGCGGTATGGTTATATGAATAACCCGGTGTTTCATCCGGTTTGGATAAAAGATACAATCCCCGGTGAATATATTGTATATACAAAACCCGGAAATTTGACCAACCCTTCAGACACTACTGAGCTTGAACTTGTGCAACAGTTTAATACCGGTTCGGTATATGCTTTTCTATTCAAAAAAAAGTAAATAATCGGCTAACCTTTTCTGTAAAAAGTACCCCGTTCGCATGAAGAGAGAAACTCCATTAAAAAGTCCGTTTGATGATTTGTAAATGAAAATAAAAGTATATATTCGTTATAAGATAAACCCTCATGCGAACTACGCAAAGCCAACCGATTTTGGATGTATTTGCGAAAGTTTATGGGGGTTATAAACAAGTTACAAGCAATTATAACCGACCGTACAACAATGACAAGACAACGACTAAAAAACATTTACATTTTCATTGGGACAATTACCCTGTTGACATCTTGCGGACTTCCTAAGGAAGTTTTGCAAGTTGTAGACAGCAGACCAAAAGAAATGGTTGAATTTCCAGTTGACTATTGCAACTTGTTTCCGACAACTACTTTTGAGCAGTGGGATAAGGACTATAACGCATTTGACCGTTATCTAACACGGGACATCATGCAGACCCAAATGGGACTTTCATATTCCAACAATGACGTTCATATTTGGTGGTGTGTACCTTCTGCTCGGACACACGTACAACTTGACACAACAACAATGATTACTGACAACAACAAAGTCGTTGGAAATTGGCGCATTGCTTGCAACAGGACAATAACATATGAAGACTCTGTTGTTTACGCAGACAAAAAGTTTTATCGAACTTCCAAAGTAATTAAAGACCTCAAAGACGATGATGTTTTTCTTTCAATGACAGCAGACAAATTCAAACTTTACGCAAAAGAAAAGGGTCAAAGCAGTTTCAAAAAAATTGCGATTAAAAACTACCATATAGAAAGCAAACGTTATTTAATGCTTTATGGTTTTTCAAAAGCAGGGGCTGCAATTTCCTTTGTTGGACTTGACAAAGAAGGAAGACTAATAATAAACAGTTACTATGTGCAAGAAAGAAAAGTAAAAGGCGTTTACGTTGTTTATCAAGCGACAATGTCACAAATGATATTCAAAAAAATGACGACATGAGAATAACTGCTTGTAACAGCACATTTGCAATAGGCGGGGTTTCGTGTTCCGCAGACAGTTTTTTGGTAGCCGAAAGTTCAGTTCTCCGAATGAACATTTGTGGTGAAAAGCTCGCCCATCGCAAATCTGCAAAACGTTA
>JACFNJ010000339.1 GCA_019454865.1 Bacteroidia bacterium | reverse complement strand
CGGTCGCCCTCTTCGCCATCAAAAAAGAAGTAGGTGTCGTACTGCTTGCGAACGGAAGTGCGGAAGGGCTGCAAGCCGGCCTGGGTTAACCGCTGGTTTAAGTCGATGAGCTCCGGCAGCCGGATTTTTACCTGGATTTCAAACGTTTCCTGCGGAATAAAATCTGAGCCGATAGCCAGCAGTTTGGACAAAATGTTGCCTTCGCGGGCGGTGAGAAAAGCGTCGATGCGTTTGGCAATGCGGCCGGCCTCGGCGATGACATCACCTTCGTGTAGCGACAGTAATTCACGGTTGCGCATCAGCATGCGGCCATCAACCAGCACGTCGCGCACATCGGTGGCTTTGGTGGCGTACACCAGTTGGGCGTACACGCCATCGGGGTCGCGGGCAAAGCGAGGCAGTTGGTGGGTGTTGTTGGCTCCCACCACGGTGATGTCGGCCCGTTTGCCGGGTTCAATCGAGCCGGTCAGGTGATCGATGTGCAGGGCGCGCGCCCCTTCAATGGTAGCCAGCGCCCACGTGGCGCGGGCAGGCAGCAGCGTCGGATCGCCAAAAACGCCTTTCTGCAAAAACGAGGCCAGCCGGGTTTCCTCAAACATATCCAGGTCGTTGTTCGAGGCCGGGCCATCGGTGCCAATGCCCACGTGCAGGCCGGCATCGACCATTTTTTGCACCGGGGCCACGCCGCTGGCCAGTTTGAGGTTGCTGCTGGGGCAGTGGGCTACCCCGGCGTTGTGAATATGCAGGGTGTGCATTTCGTTTTCTTCCAGATGGACGCAGTGCGCGGCAATAACTTTGGCGTCAAACAGGTCGTACTGGTCCAGCCACGGCACCACGGTAACGTTGAATTGTTTGAGGCTGTTCTTTTGTTCCAGCGCGGTTTCGGCAATGTGGATGTGTAGCGGCACATCGTACTCGGTGGCCAGCGCCACGCAGCTTTTGATCATATCTGGCGTGGCGGTGTAGGGCGCGTGCGGCGCTACCGCCGGGATGATCAGCGGATGGTGCAGCCACTCTTCAATGAAGCGGCGGCAGTAGTCCAGGCTTTCGTCGTAGCTGGAGGCGTCGGGCGAGGGGAATTTAAGAATGGTCTGGCCCAAAATAGCCCGCATTCCGGCTTCGGCAGTGGCGCGAGCTACTTCGGCTTCGTTGTAGTACATATCACAAAAAGTGGTAATGCCGGAGCGGATCATCTCGGCGCAGGCCAGCAACGTGCCGGTGTAGCAAAAGTTGCGGTCCACAAATTCGCGTTCAACGGGCATCATGTAACCGTACAG
>JACFNJ010000338.1 GCA_019454865.1 Bacteroidia bacterium | reverse complement strand
AGCGCTCTGTGGCAGGCCGGCGCGTTTCTGTACCTGCCCAAAAAAGTGCAGGTCGATCAGCACCTGCCCTTTCAAACGGCCCTCATTTTGGATGGCCAGGGCAGCGTAATGCTGCCGCGCACGCTCATCATCGCCGACACCTCCGCCGAAGCCACGTACATTGAGGAATCGATCTCGCACGGTGGGCACGGCATCGCCATGAATGCCGGCGTGGTTGAAATTTACGCCGAGCGGAACAGCTACCTGCGCTACGTGGACGTGCAAAATCTGGGCGAAGACGTGTACAACTTCAACGTCAAACGCTCGGTGGGCCAGGCCGACAGCAACGTAATTTGGGAAACCGGCCAGCTTGGCGGCCGGCTGACCAAAACCTATTTTGACAGCCTGCTGGTGGGCAACGGCTCTAACATGGAATTTAACGGCGTTTATTTTATGCAGGGCAAACAGCACCTGGATATCGACAGCCTGATCCAGCACATTGGCGTGGCTACCGGCGGTGACCTGCTGCTGCACGGCGCGCTCAAAGATCACGGCCGCAGCGTGTTTACCGGCCTCATTAAAATTGAGCCAACCGGCCAGCAGACCAACTCGTACCTGAAAAACGAGAACATGATGCTGGACAAAACCGCCCGCGCCGACTCGATCCCCAGTTTGGAGATTGAGGCCAACGATGTGCGCGCCTCGCACGGGGCCACCATCAGCAAAATTGAAGAAGAGTACGTATTTTACCTGCAAAGCCGCGGCATTCCGCGCAACACCGCCGTGCGGATGGTGGTAGAGGGCTTCTTCTACAAAGTGTTTGACCGCATGTACAACGAACGCGTCCGCGACAAGCTGTACAAAGCAGTTTCGGCCAAAATTGGGGATTAGCGTCCGGCTACACCCAAAGCCTGTACCGGCTGCATTATAGGCAACGCAGGTATACAACCATTGAACTAATGCGTAATGCGTGATGCGTAATAAGTTACGGATTACGCGTTACGCATTAAATTTTTACAATTGAGGAGGCACAACGATGACCAATTATGCTCATCCCGAAGCGCTGGTCAGTACCGAGTGGGTGGCGGCTCACCTGTCTGATCCCGGCGTGCGGCTGGTAGAAAGCAATGAAGATGTACTGCTGTACAGTACCGGCCACGTTCCCGGCGCGGTTCACATTGACTGGGTGCGTGATTTGAACGACCCGCTGGTGCGCGATTATCTGGATGGCCAGCATTTTGCTCAACTGCTGGAAAAGCACGGCATTGGCCCCAACACTACCGTGGTTTTCTACGGCGATAAA
>JACFNJ010000075.1 GCA_019454865.1 Bacteroidia bacterium | reverse complement strand
TTAAGAAAGTTTTATTTGAGTCAGAAGGCATTGCATTTACTAATACATAACCAGGATTTCCTGATGCAGGAGGAACTAATGAGTAACTTGAAGCCGAATCAACAATTACATTTTCTTTAGCAATTTGGTTATAGAAATATTTATAAATGGTAGCACTTGAAACTGTCCAATCAGTACCATAGCTGCTATTTGTAGTGCCTTTAGGAGGAACTAATTCATATCGTGCAGTACCACCAACTTTAACGGCATCCGGAGTAAAGAAATCTCCTACATTAAATTGACCATCAAATACACTTCCTTTAATAACAAATGGTCCATTTTTGAAATTTCTGAAATTCACCTTAACAACATTTGTCATAAAGTTAGTACAATTAGACGTTAAGTTATGTGCTAATACCTTCAATTCAGCAGAATCTACATTATTCATATATCCTTGTATTTTCAAAGTGCCGTCATTACCTTGGAAATAAGGACCCACAAAACTTTGTGTATAATTATCAAACAAACGGTATTCAAACTTTGAGTCAGCATTTGATATAAATACATTGATAGAATCATTATAACAATTTGAAATTGTTGCAGGATTTACTGGTAAATCCATAAAATTATCAAATATCACAATACTATCTAATATTATAGCCCCGCCACCTTTTGAGTAAGCCTCAATACCAATTTTGAAACCTGATTGTCCAAACAATTCTTCTAAGCAGAAATCATAAACCTTATAGCCTGCTGTTGCAAAACTTGAGTTTTGTCTATAAATCGGATACAATGATGGTAAACTAACCCAGCTACCAAATCCACCTATAGTAACTTGGATAGAATCTCTTAGTGTAGGGTTATCAGGATCTTGAGAAATGAATAAACGTAAAGTAGGACGTTGAGAAGATGTAAAATCTAAACATGGAGAAACTAATCGTGAGGAACTACCATTTGAGCCTTTAAACATTGCAGCTCTACTACCTGTTAAAGGTGCTAAAGTTGGGTTAGTTAATGAACCAAATGAACGAGTATCCCAAACTCCATCAGTACCACTTATTTGCTCTGTTTTCCAATTGAATACATCAGCCATATCAAATCCTGTAGCTATAAAATTACTTGAGCTTACAGTCATTGTTGTAGTAGCATAATTATAGCCTGTTGTTGGATCTGCGTTTACAAAGTTTATTGGATTTCCTTCTCCGTCTGAACCGCCTATACGATATGCAATTTTAGAATTTGCAGGTAATGCAGGAATTGTATAAATTCTTGCGGTGCCGGCTTTAGTAGTTGCTTGAAGTGGAATTTCTGCTCCCCCATTAACTTTGTAATAAAGTGTATCATACAATACCGGATTCTTGTCCATAAGACTAATTCTAATTTCTAATGGAGTACCGGTTAATGGATCCGGGCAATACTCAAATGCTTTGGTATAATCGAAAGCTCTTGGAGGGAAAATATCTAAGAAGGTTCCCACAAACTCATGTGCACCAATTGTTGCAACACCTGATGACAAGCTTGGACGAGGTGCATCCAAAACATCTCTATTTACCATTGGCAAACGTTGTCCTGCTCTGTATAACGGAGAGGAAGTATTAGTAGGTATCAATAAATCAATATCACTTGTAAATGGTGAAGGGATTGTCATAGACATTGTGTCTTGACCAGTAAAATCAACCCAATTTGTAAATGTTTGGTATCTTGTAACAACAGCAGAAGCATTTACACCACCAATATTATTAGTACCATAAGTTCCGGCTACATAGTAGTTGTTATAATCAGTTTCTTCAAATGCATTTACGTTACTAGCCGAAACTAATGCATAAATATTACCAGAACCAGACGCTCTTGAAAGTCTATTTTGTAAAATATTGTTGGTTACTTTTATTCCACCTTTTGTATTTAATCCGGCAGCAATACATGCTGAAATACCAGCAGTACTTAGAGTATTAGCTTGACCTAAATTAATGGAGTTATTCCAAATATTTACTCCTATAGCTGGAAATGGTGCTGGAGGACCCGGTATTAGTGTACCATCAAGGAATATACCATAAGGATTTAAGTTAAATCCTAAACCTGAAGGTGTATTTCCGGTAGATGCAATACCTGAAATCATGTTATTAAAGATATTAATGTTTTTAACCCCATCCCAACGAATATTAGTATATATACCATAAGCTGCAGTTGAGTTAGATTTAATATTTTTAATAATATTTCGAGTAATTGTAATTGCAGAATCTGTATTTGCTTGTCCAGTTGCTGGAATTCCAAGATTACTCAATTCAATACCGCTATTTGCGTTAAATGTAGGAATATTGTTTTGAATTTTGTTTCCTTCAATTGTTGTATTAGCCTGATGTGCAACTAAAATACCTGCAGCATTTGCTAAACCACCAAAATAATTTGTTGGATTAGGCGACATATTATATACATCCCCACCAATTACGTTATTTAATACTTTAGTACGCAAATCGTAACCGCCACTAATGTTGTTAACTCCACGCAAATAAATTCCGTATTTAACACCTCCAATAAAATTGTTTTCAAACGTGTTGTCATTATTTTGTTCACGTAAAGGATTTGTTGGAACTGTTGTTGGCAAATTAAATGCAACCCCGCCTTGGTATATACCAGCATACGTAAAGATTGTATTTACATTAGAATAACCTAAAATGTTACAATTTTTAATTGTGATATTGGATGCTGTTCTCGACCAGCCAATAATATCAATAACACGAGTAAGCCCATTGTTTACATATGCAGCGTTACCTGGTGTAGATGGTAATTGTATAGTTAAGTTTCTAGTAACACCATTGTCATTTGAACCATCAATTGTTACATATTGTGCACCTTGGAAACGCATTACCGCACCGGCAGCTGTGTATTGGCTACGTGTAGTTGCAGCTGTAGATGATATTACAGGATTTGCATTTGCATCCGGTTTGATAACAATTACACGATTTAATCCCATTTTAGGATAATCATGAAGTGCTGTAATTAAGGTATCTCCTTCACCGGTATATCCACTTGTAATAAGTATAGTAATATCTTTCTTTGGAGGATTAATACCATCATCAACTCCATGTGAGTTAATAAAACGGAACAAATTATTAATTGTATTAAAACTACCTACTAAAGGACTTGTTTTTGAAGGTGGAGCTAATGTACCATTAACATGGTATGTGGTACCACCCATTAAAGGCGAGTAATCATCTACAACCTCTAAAGCTCCGGCTGTAACTGTACTTACAGAGCGACCTGCTCCGGTAATATCAACTACTGCTAAATTATTTCTTATAAAACGCTGAGCAAAATGACCAACATACAATGGATCAAAAGCAGAAGTAGAGTCATTTAAAAACGCTACTTCGCCAAATAATGATGACCCATCACCACCGTAAATTTCGCGTAGTTCATACATTGAAAGTATTTGGGTAATATTTGCAATGCCTATTTGATTATTTGAGAAATTAGGATTTGCTCCTACATGGTAAACATTTGCATTTACTTCTGTAAATACTGCTTGATTACCGCCAAATGCATAAATGTAACAATTTGAAATTGTACCAGCGGTAGTTCTACCCAATTTATTTGAGAATAAATTATTTCTTACAGTCAATCCGGTTACTCTTGCATCAGCATAAAGTGCTGTAGAGAAAGAGTTTGGATTTACCTGTGCTGTACCAAAATTTGATAAATGAACAGTATTATGTATTACGTTTATACCAAAGTTTATTTCTCCGGCACCAGCAACAGGTTGCTCAAAAGAAATACCGGCAGGTGAATTTAAAACCGCTACGGATGGAGAACCTGTACCATAAATCTTAGCAATTAAGTTGTTTGCAAGTAATATATTTCGGTTAGCCTCAGTTGCTGCAATACGAATACCAACGGCAAAACCAGAATTTGCACCCAAATTATAAATAGTATTTCTTGTTACTTCAACTGACATAGTTGAACCAGGCTCGCCTTGTGTTGCATTTAAAGGCAGTGCATCTAAGTCAATACCACGGAAACCGGTTGCATTACTAATAGAGTTTCGTACAACATTACTATCAATTACACTTTGACTTATACCTTTAACATAAATACCTGCCAAGTTAGAAGCATTACCACCAATATAAGTAGTAGGCTGAGGAGTACCTGTTGGAGTTGTTCCCCCAATAACGTTTCGCTTAATGGTTAAAAACTGATCGGTTTGACCGGCTAATGCTCTCCAATAAATACCATTACGAACAGCTTCAATTGTATTATCACTTATATAGTTATTAATATTTGCCCCACTTAATGCACTTGCACTTCCGGATACATGGGTTGGTGCACCCATATAAATACCAGCATAGGTATTATTCATTGAATTTGTTGAACTACCTACCAACTTACAATTTCTAATTGTAATATAAGAAGTTTGGTGTAATAAGGTAGGAGCTAGTGTTATAAGTTTTGCCTGAACAGAGTTTGCTGAAGTAGGTAATGAAATTGTTATTGCTTTACCACCCATTCCATCTGTTCCATCTATTTCAAAAAACGATGCACCATAAAGTCTGATAATCCCCGAATTGTTACATACAACTTTTCCATTATCAACAGTAAGATTCACTGAAACCCCTGATGCTGCAGAAACTTTTATTGGACGAGTACCTTGCATACCTGGGTATGGTCCAATAGCTGGTGGTACAGTAACATCAGTTAAAAATCCTGTAGAGAAAACAATATTTATTGTTCCTGTTCCTTTTGTACCATAGCTATTTAAATAGTTTACAAAACTTCCGTAAGTAGAGAAAGTTTTATTGGTTGAATTAGCATTTGTTGGCCAATCATCTGTTCCGTTAATTAAATATGTTTTTCCACCTTCCAATGCAGTGTATGCATTGGTAGTGTTTTGTGTAAATTGATATGCACCAATTGATGCATTTGCTGCAGGTCTTGTTGTTCCCTTAATATCCATTGCTACCATCGATCTACCTAAAATAGCATAAGTAGTAGGTGCGCCATTTGATGTAGTTAAAACGGTGTCGTTCTCAAAATAAGGACGAGTAACTATACTCTTTCTATCATAATTAGTAAAACTGCCCCACTCTGTTACACTCGCATAATTATTTAAAGATGTATATCCAATATTTGCCCAACCTCCTGTAGTTGCAACGTCATATAAGTTATTATCAATACTATCAAAAGGTGATATTACTACCTGATTTGGTGCAACACCTGTTGGTGTTTTGGCAACAATTATAGCATACGTATTGTATGCAATTGTATTTGTTATAATATTTTCCATTCGGTTTGAGAAAATATTATTAAATACACGTAAACCACCGGAAGTTAATGGACCTGTAACTAAACACGCAGCAGTCGAACCCGCTAAGTTTGTACCTGATAAGGCAACACTATTATTATATATTTCTATTCCTGTATTGGATGAGTTGTTTTCAACTAAAATACCTATTGGATATGCCATACTTGCAATAGCAGCACTACCCGGTGAAGTAAGTTTTGCAATAGTATTATTTGTAATGCTTATTTTTAATGCTTGTGTATGTGTACCTAAGCTAACTTTTATACCGCAAACACCACCACTAATTGCTGAAATATTATAAATAGAGTTGCCATTAATACTAATGTTACTATCTAAAGAAAGTGGACTAACTGCATTATTTAATTCAATTCCTTTAAATCCTGTATAGTTTGCTAAATTTCCACTAATCTTATTGTACTCAACTACTGCATTGGATTGATTAGATAATAAAATACCTGCAGCATTTACTGCACCGCCCAATTTATTAGTTCCACCAATGTAGTTATTACGAATTATCAATCCTAAATCCTGATTGCCTTGACCGGTTGAGTTTGCACCTCTTGCCGAAATTCCATTTTGTACTCCTTCTATTACACAATTTGTAATACTAATATTTGAATTACGTCTTAGTGAGTTTGTTCCTAAACCAACTCCACCAATATATACACCTGAATTTGTTGTTACAGTTGAAACAGTTGAATATCCAATTAAATTTAGATTAGAAATAGCCACAGTATTTATGGATGTAGTACTTGTACTTATAAAATCGACCACCCTACCGGTAGCTTGTGGACCCAAAGTAGATATCTTGAAAGTTATACTATTTTGACCAAACAAACCCGTTCCATCAATTGTAAAAAATTGTGTTCCATTAAAACGTAACAATGCGGTATTTGCGGCTAATGCAACAGTATTAGTTATGGTAAAGTTATAACCAAGTGTAGGCTTCATTACTATTTTACGTAATGGAGATGCATAATTAATTGTATTAATTACGATACCGGCATTTGTTGCTTCATTCCCGGAATATCCAGGTGCTAACATAATTGTAATTTGACCTAACGTAGTTGGGTCGATACCATTTGCATTAAGTGCACTTATAATACCCGTAGTAGATGTGTACGGATTACCCATTGAGTAAGCACCGGTAAGGTTCATAAATGTATCTTTGGGTGATACCAAATCAACACCTACACCGTCAACATAATAGGTTTGCCCTGCAGCAAATGGGGCTTGTGCCTTTACTTTTGTAATACCAACACATAAAGTTAGTAACAACAATGAAGTAAAGAACTTGCTTGATAGAAAAGTAAACTTGGTCCTCATATATTTTATTTTATATCTATTTATTAAGGTATGAATTTCAAATATTATTAAAAAAAATTAAATATCAAAGGGCAATATAGAAATATTGTACTTAAATGCAAGTCGTGTAGGTCGCATTTTTTTTCTCCATACAAAACCCTTTAGTTTTAATTCATTATCTTTTAGATAATTAATAGGGTAAAACTTTGCATCAGGCTTTCCTATAAAATTGATGCTACTCATCTTTCCTTGTGCAAAAAGAAACTTCATTTCGCTACAGTTTATAACATTTACACCTACATACAAACTATCATCTTTTGCATAATATATACTTTGACCATTCCCATAAACCTCTATATTATTTATTTTCTTATCTATGAACTTAGCTTGAAGGTTTCGTCCTTTTACTTGATTGTAATGTTTATTTGTTTCTTTAGAGATTACAAATGCATTTGAAAATACATTCATTGAATCAATTTGATTACTTACAATATAAAACAAAACAGTATCGCCTGTTATTTGATTCTCATCACTCCAAATCACCGGATTCTTGTATAAATACATCAAAGAATCTGAACGATTATATACCAACGAATCGCATATAGCTTGTAAATCGGATTTATATATTTTTACATCTTTATATGCTTTAATCATTTCCTTTTGTGCATTAATGTTACGCTGATATACCCATATACTATCGGCTGAAATTATTAACGTATCGGTTTTTGTGAGATTAAAAACAAATGAATTTTTTGTTACATAAGTGCGTTTTTCAATTCCAAATGTTTCGCCAACATCTCCAGTAATAATTACTTTATTTATCGTATCAATAACCAAAAGATTACCTAAAGCTTTTGAGTGTTTATTTTTTCTATCGTATAAAACGGTATCAGCAAAAAGTGTATTTTCTTTACTTCGTATTTTTACTTTTTTGCGAAGTATTCCGGTTTGCTTGTCTGTTTGGTATGTTCCTAAATTACAATATATCGTATCGTCTGCTGAGGAAATAATGGTTTTACTATAAAAAGTTGCCAACCTAGATTGTGTATTGTATTTTAACGTATCGGATTGCATTGTAAAATCAGGACTCACTAATACTACATTTTTTCTGAAAAATAATTCTCTGCTTTTAGTAAAATAATATCCAATCTGGCTTGTGAGTGTTAATTGACCGGAAGTTATTTTGCCACCTGAAAAATAACTGGCTCTATTGGCAGACAAATCAAACTCCAACTCATCGCAACTTAATGTAGAATTAGGGTCTTGCATTACAACATTTTTTTGAAGTTTGGCAATTTTTGTATTGCCATCGTATTTCAAAATATCTCCCCAAAAATTTACACTATCTTGATGTATTATTTGAACATGCCGATACGCCTCTACAAAGTTTGTTTCGTCAAATAAATACGCACTATCACATTTAAGAGTTGTATTATCTTGTTTTAACTGTACATCACCAATTAATTTCTTTACTTTGTTTTTTCCTCTTTGTTCTAACTCAAATGTATTTGCATTTATAATCTGAATTTTTCCGGATTGCGAATAAAGTTTATTGACAACAGCCAATGTAAAGAATAAAATTATCCAAACTTTTCTTTTTAACATGTTGCGCCAAAACTACATATTAAAATCCTATTTTTGAACAATGACTTTGGACGAAAAAGTAAATCACTTTTTAAAACAATATTGTAAACCAAAAGCTAAACTTATAGTAGCAGTTAGTGGCGGAAGAGATTCTATGTGTTTATTACATGCTGTTGCCGGATTAGGCTATAATTTGATAGTAGCGCATTGCAATTTTAAACTACGCGGAGATGAAAGTGATGATGACGAAAAAATGGTAAAAAAATATTGTACCAAAAATGGATTACAATTTTATAGCATTGCATTTGACACATTAGCTTATAGCCAAATTAATCGCACAAGCATACAGATTGCCGCACGTAAGTTAAGGTATGAATGGTTTGATAAATTACGATTAGAACATAAAGCCGATTATATTTTAACAGCGCACCATGTAAATGATAATGTAGAAACCTTTCTGTTTAATATATCAAGAGGAGCAGGACTACACGGACTATCCGGAATACCTTTTGCTACAAGCAATATTTTACGTCCGCTGATTAATTGTACAACGCATGAAATTGAGGAATACCAAAAAACAAATAAAATAGAGTTTAGAAATGATAGCAGTAACGAGTCGGATAAATATTCAAGAAACTACATTCGGAAACACATAATTCCAAAACTTAACACAATAAATCCAAATGCTGTTCAGCATATTCAAGAATCTATTCAGACTATTTCAATATTAAAAGATATTACTAAAACTCATTTTGCCAAGATAGCAAAACAATATGCTGTAACAGAAGAAAAGACCACTACCATTAACCTTCAAGCATTGAGCACTGAAAAACATTACGAGTTGTTTTTAGTGGATTATTTAAGAAACTTTGGCTTTAACAAAACGCAAACAAATGAAATACTTCATGCACAAAACAATGGAGTAACATGGTATGCAAAAACCTTCACTATTACCATTAACAAAGGAAACATAGTTATAAATAAGATTAATTCGGACTCTACAAAAATTCATTATACTTTAGATAAAATTACAAATGGATTTGAATTTAACGGATTACAATTTACAATTGAACCAGCAAATGCAATTGAAATTAATGACAGCAAACTATACTTGGATATTGACAACATTAAATTTCCAATAACCATTCGCACCAAGCAAATAGGTGATAAGTGGAAGCCACTTGGATTAAAAGGGAAAAGCAAAAAACTAAGCGATTTTTTTATTGATAAAAAAGTTAATCAATTTGAAAAAAACAATAGCTTGGTAATTGCCGATAAAGAAAAAATTTGTGCAGTTATTCCCTTTACTATTTCAGAGTTGGTAAAGATTACGGATAAAACTAAACAAGTAATTGTTATTAGTAATTACAAAAACAGGTAATATTCCTTCTTTCACTATTCTTTAAGTTTATCTCAATTTTATAGAGCAAGAGTTGATTCTAAATTAATATTCCACCCAACTCGCATTTATATCAAAAGTTTTATGAAATGAATAAACCACGATAATTCAAGCATTGTTCAATTTTTTAATATTTATGAAAAAATGTTAATTGCGAAAAAATTAAAGATTCATGTATCAGATAAAATTTGGAACAGACGGCTGGCGTGGAATTATAGCTGCTGAATTTAACGTAGAGAATGTAAAACGTGTAGCACAAGGAACAGCTACCTATATAAAAACTCATCATGCAAACAATTTATCCATAGTACTGGGACACGATTGCCGTTTTGGAGGAGAACTTTTTGTTGAAACGGTTGCACAAATTATGTGTGCCAACGGCATAAAAGTTAAAATGGCAAAAGGTTTTGTATCAACTCCAATGGTAAGCTTAGGTGCTGTAAAACATGGTGCAGCTTTAGGTGTAATAATTACAGCAAGCCATAATCCACCGGCATATAGTGGCTATAAATTAAAAGCACATTATGGCGGACCAAGCAGCCCTACCGTAATTGATTTAGTAGAAAAAGCAATTCCTGATAACTGGGTTGAAACAACATTAACTTCAATTGATTCATTGGTATCGTCAGGCATGATAAGTTATGTTGATTTAGAAGAATTGTATATTAATGAAGTAAAAACCGGATTTGATTTAGATGCAATTAAAAAAAGTGGAATGCGATTTGGCTATGATGCGATGTATGGCGCAGGACAAAATGTAATGAAAAAACTTTTTCCCGAAGCACTTTTACTACATTGCGAACACAACCCCGGATTTAATGGTCAGGCACCTGAACCAATACATAAAAACTTAGCTGAGTTTAGTAATGCCATTAAAAATGATGGCAATATAGATTGCGGATTAGTAACGGATGGCGATGCCGACCGAATTGGATTATACAATAAAAAAGGTGAATTTGTAGATTCACATCACATCATTTTACTACTTATACATTACTTGCATAAATATAAAAATATGCACGGTAAAGTAATTACAACATTTTCGGCTACTTCAAAAATCACAGCTTTAGCTAAAGCCTATGGCTTAGACATAGAAATTACTAAAATTGGTTTCAAATACATTTGTGAAAAAATGGTAACTGAAAATGTATTGGTAGGTGGCGAAGAAAGTGGTGGAATTGCTATTAAAGGATTTATACCTGAACGCGATGGAATTTGGATAGG
>JACFNJ010000074.1 GCA_019454865.1 Bacteroidia bacterium | reverse complement strand
TTAGTGGTAGGTATGCTTGAGCAATTCAAATACATTAATTATAGCTTAGTAATTATACTTGCTTTTGTTGGTGTTCGCATGCTACTTGCTCATCATGTTGATTTGCCGGAGTGGCTTTCTCTTGCAGTTGTTGTTCTTTCATTATCCGGTGGAATTATTGCATCTAAAATACTTTACAAACCCGATACTCAGCAGTAGATATTTCTGGATATTAGTGATTTATTATTTATATCCTATCTTTGAGTATAGGTTTTAAATTATATTATCATGAGTAATTCTTTAGTAAAATATTTTACAACTAATCATTCAGCAGGGTCTGATTTAGGTTTATTATTGTTTCGTTTAACATTTGCACTTGTATTGTTATACGGGCATGGTTTAGATAAATTGATGGTTATTATTAAAGGTCAGGAAATTCAATTTATGGACCCAATTGGTATAGGCATGAAGTTATCTTTTTATCTTGCTGCATTTGCTGAGGGTGTATGTGCTATTTTATTGGTATTGGGTTTATTTACTCGTTTTGCTGCATTAACATTAACAATTAATTTCATTGTAATTTTAGTTTTTCATGGATTGATAGTAAAAGATGCCTTTAATATTCTTGAAATACGATTCCTATATCTGTTATCCTACTTTGCATTAATATTTACCGGAGCAGGCAGATACTCTTTGGATGCTGTATTTATGAATAGAAAATAGCTGCTTGGGATTGTAAGGAAATATAAGCAGGGATTAATTTTACAAATTGTATATTGCTGACATAATACAGTATTGTTTAAAATGATTTCCGTAAAGCAGGTTACTAAATCGTATCAAAGTTTAAAAGTTTTAAAGGGCATTAATATTGAAATCCTCCGCGGAGAGCTTGTTGCTATTGTAGGAGCAAGTGGTGCAGGTAAAACTACTTTACTTCAAATAATGGGCACTTTAGATAAACCTGACACCGGAAATTTGCTAATATGCAATACCGATGTTACAAAATTGAATACAAAAAAGCTCGCTGATTTTCGAAACAAGCACATTGGATTTGTTTTTCAATTTCATCAATTATTACCCGAGTTTACTGCTCTTGAAAATGTGTGTATGCCTGCTTGGATTGGAAAACAATCTGCAAAAGCAGTAGAAAAGCGAGCTATTGAATTACTTACTTATTTTGGGTTAAGTGAGCGGTTACACCACAAACCATCGGCATTATCCGGAGGCGAACAACAACGGGTGGCAGTAGCACGGGCATTAATTAATAATCCGGATGTAATATTTGCCGATGAGCCAAGCGGTAACTTAGATTCAAAAAACGCAACTGAGTTACACGATTTGTTTTTTAAATTAAAAGATGAGTTTAAACAAACTTTTGTAATTGTAACCCATAATGAAGAGTTGGCAAACAGAGCTGACCGTAAATTGATAATGAAAGATGGCTTAATTGTAGAATAATTACCATGTCTGAATCTATACATTCCATATTAAAGCAATATTGGGGTTATGAAACGTTCAGACCATTACAAGAAGATATTATAAATTCAATTTTATCCGGTAAAGACACCTTGGCATTATTACCAACTGGTGGTGGTAAGTCTATCTGTTTTCAGGTTCCGGCAATGAAATTGGAAGGAGTATGTTTGGTAATTAGCCCGCTAATTGCTTTAATGAAAGATCAAGTAGAGCAATTACAAAAAAGAAATATTCCGGCAGCTGCTTTATATAGTGGCATGAGTAGAAGAGAGCAAAAATTGATTATTGATAATGCACAAAACGATGCTTATAAATTTTTGTATGTATCACCGGAAAGGCTTAAATCAACTGCTTTCAGAGAACGATTGGAATACATAAAAGTATGTTTGATTGCTGTAGATGAAGCCCACTGTATAAGCCAATGGGGTTATGATTTCAGACCGGAGTATTTATTGATAGCTGAAATTAGAGATGTAATTAAATCGGTTCCGATTTTGGCATTAACCGCATCGGCTACAACACAAGTAGTTAATGATATTCAACGTAAACTTTCTTTTAAAACCAATAATTGTTTTTCAAAAAGTTTTGTACGAAATAATTTAAGTTATGTGGTAAATACTGTTGAAGATAAACACCAACGAATGTTGCATATACTAAATAGGGTAAAAGGAAGTGGTTTGATATACGTACGAAATCGTAAGAATGCACAAGATATTGCAACGTTTCTATTACAAAATAAAATTTCAGCCGATTATTACCATGCAGGATTGAGCAACCCGATTCGCGAAAAAAAGCAAGACAATTGGATACATAATCATACACGCATAATGGTTTGTACCAATGCATTTGGAATGGGAATAGATAAGCCGGATTGTAGAGTTGTTATACATTATGAAATGCCGGAATCCATTGAAAGTTATTACCAAGAAGCAGGCCGAGCAGGTAGAGATGAGAAGCGTGCTTATTGTGTGCTATTGTTTCACGATAGTGATAAAGAAAATGCACAAAAGCGATTGGAATTAAGTTTTCCGGATGAGAAGAAATTAAAACAAGTATATCAGGCTTTATGTAATTATTATAGCTTGCCCATTGGTGCATTGCCCGATAATAGTTTTGATTTTGATATTAATGAATTTTGCCAGCGTTTTGCTCTTGATATTAACATTGTTTATCCTGCATTAAAGCTTCTTCAGCAATGTGAAAGGATTGAACTTACCGAATCATTTTTTGAGTCATCCAAATTTAAGTTTATTGTAAACCATGAAATTTTGTATAAGTTTCAGGTAGAAAATCAAAAGTATGATGATGCCATTAAATTACTTTTACGTAGCTATGGTGGCTTGTTTGATACGTATGTTACAATAAACGAACAACAACTTGCAAAACGATATAATAGAGATAAAAACTTTGTAATACAGTTTTTGAATAGTCTTACAACACTTGGTTTAGCAGACTATCAGCCACAAAAGGATAAGCCTCAATTGCAGTTTACAACAGCCCGTGTTGCAGCCGAATCCTTATCCATTAAAAGCACGATGATAAGCCAAAGAAAAGATTTAGCAACCCAAAAATTAAACGCCATGATTGGTTATGCTACAAATAAACATGTATGTAGAAGTAAAGTTTTGGTTGAATATTTTAATGAGTTTACAAGTGATAATTGTGGTTTGTGTGATATTTGTATTGAAAATAAAAAGGCTGATTTAGATAAAGAGACTACTAAAAAATTAGAACAAACCATTAAAAAATCCTTGATTAATAATCCTATCCATTTAAAAGATCTTATAAATCAGTTAAAAGAATACCCACAAGAAAAAAGTATCGCTTTTATACGGCATTTGATAGATATTGGTAATTTGCAATACAACAACGAACAGAAATTATTTTGGACAGAAAAAGAATAGTTTTTACCGTTACTAACGATTTAGTTACCGATCAACGAATGAATCGCATTTGTACTACATTGCACAATGCCGGTTACCATGTTACATTGGTAGGAAGGGTTAAAAAAGTTCATAAAAATTTAACTGACCAAGTTTATTCTCAACATCGAATACAATGTATTTTTCATTCAGGTCCGCTTTTTTATTTGGAGTATAATCTGCGTTTGTTTTTGTGGCTCATCGGCAATTCATTTGATGCTTATTGTGCTATTGATGCAGATACTATTTTACCTAATACATTAGCATCAATAATTAAAAATAAAAAACTAATTTTTGATGCGCACGAATATTATACCGAGGTTCCTGAGTTAATACATAGACCAATTATAAAAGCTATTTGGCAACACGTGTTGGATGCATGTGTAGGCAAAGCTAAATTAGCTTATACTGTGGGCGATGAGTTAGCAAATATTTTTACTTACCAATATCAAATCCCTTTTCATGTTATTAGAAATATGCCAACTTCTAAAATTACTGAAACGTATGCAAGCACCAATAAGATTGTTTGGTATCAAGGAGATTTAAATGAAGGAAGAGGCTTAGAGGAAACATTAATAGCATGTGCTAACTTGCCCGTTGGGTTTCATATTGCAGGCGATGGTTTATTGCGTGAAAAGTTGAAACAACTTGCAAGCACATTAAATATAACAGATAAAGTTTTTTTTCATGGCAGAATTGATGCTTCAAGCTTGCATGATTATACACAAAAGGCATGGATTGGAATTAATGTGCTTTCTGATGAAAGCATAAGTTATCAATACAGTATTGCTAATAAGTTTTTTGATTATGTGCAAGCACATGTACCTTCTGTTTGTGCAGGTTTTATTGAGTATCAAAAACTAAATAAACAGTTTGAGGTTTCTGTTTTTTCTGAGTATTCTGCTGCATCAATTGAAAAAAGCATTATTACGTTGTTAGATAATGATGTAAAATACCAGCAACTGAAAGAAAACTGTAAACTTGCAGCTAAGGAATGGATTTGGGAAAAAGAATCCGTAAAACTCATTAATTTGTATAAAAAAGTTTTTGATGAATAAACAACTTCACATCGTAAGTTTTGATAATCCTTTCCCACCAAATTATGGTGGTGTGATTGATGTTTATTATAAAATTCAAGAGTTATCTAAATCCGGAGTTGATATTATATTACATGTTTTTGAGTATGGACGAGAACCTAACGAACAACTAAAAAAACTGTGTAAAAAGGTATATTATTATTCAAGACGAAAATTTGTAAACCCATTTATTGGTACACTACCATATATTGTTACAACACGTAATGACGAAGAATTATTAAACAATTTATTGGCTGATGATGCTCCCATTTTGTTTGAAGGGTTACATTCCTGTTTTTTTTTAAATAACCCTCAACTTTCAAAACGCAAACGCTTTGTTCGAATGCATAATATTGAGCATGACTATTATCGTAAATTAGAGGAAGTTGAAACTAATTTTTTCAAGAAATATTTTTTTTCAAAAGAATCTGAACGCCTGAAACAATTTGAAAATATTTTAACACACGCTACTGAAATATTTGCAATTTCACCCAACGATTGCAATGAACTAAAATCTCGTTATAGTGCTGTTACTCTATTACCGGCATTTCATGCTAATACTTCAGTTACATCCGTTTCAGGTTATGGAAAATTTGCTTTTTATCATGGGAATTTAAGTGTGGGCGAAAATGATGAGGCTGCTAAGTATTTAGTAAATGAGGTTTTTAGTAAGCTTGATATTCCGTTAATTATTGCAGGCAATAAACCATCACCACAATTAACTAAAATGGTAAGTGCATTAAATAATATTCAGTTATTTGAAAATGCAACTACGAATGAAATAAATCAATTAACTGCCGATGCGCACATTAATGTTTTACCTACATTTCAAAGTACAGGAATTAAATTGAAACTGATAAATGTTTTGTATCAAGGCAGATGGGTAATAGCCAATGACATGATGGTAGAAAATACAGGCTTGGCAAATTTGTGTAGTATTGCGAATACTGCAAATGAAATGCGTGAAGCCTTGATTGAATTAATGCAAGTACCTTTTTCTGAAAAAGAAATTGAAACTCGTAAGCAAAACTTAAACAACGGTTTTAATAACTCTAAGAATATTCAAATTTTGTTAAATGCAATTTAGCTTATCCGGCTAAACACAGAATTTGCATGTAATAAAGCCTCTTTAAAAATAACTTTTGAAACGCCAGTTTCAATATTTTGTTTTTCAAAATAAGCTATAATTTCTTCTGTTGGCATATTACCGGTAAGTTTATCTGCTGCCATTGGGCATCCTCCATATCCATTAATTGCCCCATCAAATCTTTTACAACCATTTATAAATGCTGCATTTATTTTTTCAAGTGCTGTATTTGGTGTTGTGTGTAAATGTGCACCAAATTCAATATCCCTAAATGTAGGAATAAGATTACTGAATAAGTATCCAATACTCTCAGGGTTGGCAATGCCAATAGTATCACTTAACGAAATAATTTTTATGCCTATTTCGTGCATTTCATTTATCCAGTGTTTTGCAATTTCCGCATTCCATTCATCACCGTATGGATTGCCAAAACCCATTGAAATGTATATTACCAACTCTTTGTTATTCTTTACACACATTTCATGAATTACTTTTACGGTATCAAACGATTGTGCTATTGTACTATTGGTATTTCGTTTCTGAAAAGTTTCGGATATTGAAAATGGAAATCCAATGTATCGAATGTTTTGAAATTTTATTGCATCTTCTGCTCCGCGTGTATTTGCTACTATAGCTAATAACTTACTTTTTGATTTTGATAAATCTAAATTTCCTAAAACTTCAATTGTATCTCGCATCTGCGGAATTGCCTTGGGAGAAACAAAACTACCGAAGTCTATTGTATCAAACCCTACTTCCAATAATTTGTTAATGTATTTTATTTTTTCATTAGTAGGTATAAAGGTGTGTAGCCCTTGCATTGCATCTCTCGGACACTCGATAATTTTAATTGACATAGCTTAATTTTATGCAACAAATTTACATTATTTCATGTTTACTTCGTTCTAATATGCTTTTCCACTTTTCAGGTTTTATTTTTTTAAATTATATATTTGAAAAATGGAGATTAAAACAATTGGTATAGCCGGTGCAGGTACAATGGGTATTGGAATTGCGCAAGTTGTTGCCACTAATGGATTCAACACTGTTTTATTTGATTTAAATGAAAACGTATTGACTAAATCCAAGAGCATTTTGGTTAAAAATTTAGACTACCTTATCTCAAAGCAAAAGATTACTTCAGTTGATAAAGAGCAAATTTTAAATAGAATATTTTTTACTACTGATATTGAACAATTAAAAGCCGATTTGATTATAGAGGCCATTGTTGAACGTATAGATGTAAAACAAGAATTTTTTGTTAAAGTAGCTGCAATTAATTCAGACAATACAATTTTAGCCTCCAATACTTCAAGCATACCTATTACTCAAATTGCTGCTGCGGTTCCTAAGCCGGAAAGGTTTTTAGGAATTCATTTTTTCAATCCGGCACCCATAATGAAGTTGGTTGAAATTATTAATGGAATTGAAACCAATTCCGAAATTTCTGCTTTTTGTAAACAGCTAATTGAAAAAATGGAAAAAGTTTGTGTTGTTGCAAATGATTCACCGGGGTTTATTGTAAATAGGGTTGCAAGACATTATTATGTTGAAAGTTTGAAGATAGTTGAGGAAAATGTTACCGATTTTAAATCGGTTGATGATTTGCTGGAAGCATCCGGATTTAAAATGGGACCTTTTCGTTTAATGGATTTAATTGGTGTAGATACTAATTTTTCTGTTACATCTTCTATCTATAATTTATTTCATCAAGAGGGTAAGTTTCGCCCAAGCATTATTCAAAAACAAAAAGTTAATGCTGGTCATTTTGGTAGAAAAACCGGTAAAGGATTTTATAGGTATGAATAAATTACTTTTCTTGTTTCTTACACTTTTGGTTATTGGTTCATGCAAGGATGAGGATAATACAAATGCTGACTTTTTTAGCCCAGTACAAGTTTATTTGAGTATTAACCTGAATTTACCTGCATATACTAATTTAAGTTTACCTCAAGGTTATGTTTATGAGAGTGGAGGCAACAAAGGCATTATTATTTATCATACTATTTTTAATGAGTATGTTGCATTTGACAGAACATGTCCGCTAAATCCTACAGATGCTTGTAGTTATGTAAGTGTTGATAGTACTAATTCTTTTTACCGTTGTGGACATTATACTTCTTCTTGGCAAGCATGCTGTAATAGCAAGTTCGATCCGGCAAATGGAAGTGTTTTGTCCGGTTCCGCCAAGCGTGCATTAAAGCAATATTATGTTAGGCAAGATGGTTCTACTTTAATTATTACCAATACACCATAACAACAAAAGGCAATTAAAATTTTAATTGCCTTTTGTTGTTATAATAAATTTTTTATTGATTATTTATTCGCAACCACACGAACGTTAACGGTAAAATTGTTATGAATTAAGTTATCAGCCATACCTTTATAGGTAATATCATATAATGTACGATCAATTTCAAATTCAGCATTAGCAATAACTTTATCATTTGTTATAATTATTTGAGCGGGGAAGGAAACTTCTTTGGTAATTCCTTTTATAGTTAAGTCTGCAACAATGTTGTAATTTGGGCTTCCTGCTTTTGCACCTGCAATTGCACTAACACTTTTAGTTTTTAATGTAGATGTTGGGAATTTTGCAGTGGAGAAAAAGTCATCTGACTTTAGATGATTAACTAATTTATCACTGTATTCGCCTTGCATATCTCTGTTATCAATTGTGGTCATATCCATTACAAATTCTCCTCCTTTAAACTTTTTGTTTTCAATATTGAAAGTTGCATTGCTAAATTTTACATGCCCCCAATGCGATGTAGTAACTTTTTTGCCTGTCCACTTAAAGGTGGATTCAGTTAAGTTTAATTTGTAATCTGTGTTTGTTGACTTCTTTGGTTCATCTTTAGCTGTAACAGTTACTGCTAACCCGGCAATAAGTGCTACTGTTAATAGTTTTCTCATATTTGTTTTTTTAATTTCTAAGTTTATCTAATAAATTATTTAATGTTTGTTTTTCTGTTTTATTTAATGCACAACTAAACGAGTTTATTAGTGTCAGGTTGTTGTCAATTTCATTTAATAAGTCTAATCCTTTTTGCGTAATCAATATATTCATTTGTCTTCTATCCGAAGGGCATTCATTGCGTTGAACTAATTCTTTTTGTTTTAACTTATCAATTAATCGCGATGCATTGCTCATTTTATCCATCATTCGTTCCTGAATCAATCCTACGCTTACTGGATTTTTATATTGTCCTCTAAGTATTCGTAATACATTATATTGTTGAGAAGAAATTCCATAGGGTTTAAAAAAGTGGAGCTGCAATGACGAAAGCCATCCGTATGTGTAAATGAAATTTACCAGTAGCTTCTCTTCATCGCTTTTAAAGTTATATTGTAATATGGAATCTTCTATTTTCATCAATATATGTATGCAAATATAATGTATATACATATATTGTCAATACAAAAATTAGTTGCTAATGCTAAAAAGCAGAGAAACAATTATTTAAAATTTGGCTAAATGCAGTAGAAATAATTAGAAATTGGAAAACCTGGTTAAAACAAGCCTAGTTCTATCATTAGTTTTAATTTAAGCGTAGCGGTTACGGTTATGCTGTCTTTTATTTCATTATTCATTACCATTTGTACTAATTTGCTAAAAGGAATTTTTTTGATTTGAAGCACTTCATTTAAGTCGGGTTTAGCATTAGCAAATTTTAACCCTCTTGCTAAGTAAATAAAAGCAATTTCATCTGTAACGGAATTGCTCATTTGCAATTCTTGTATTAATTCCCATTTTTCTGCTATTAATCCAGCTTCTTCAAGTAATTCTCGTTTGGCTGAATCAAGTGGATTTGTATTTACTAAACCTCCACCTTCTGGAATTTCCCAAGTATATTCATTAATTGGAAAACGATATTGACCAACTATCCATGTATTATAATCTTCATCCAAAGGAATAATACCTATTGCTTAGTTTTTAAAATGCACAGTACCATATACACCATTATATCCCGATGAATTGGTAACATTATGATGAGTAACTTTTATCCATGGAGTTTCATATACTTCTTTTTTTGAAAGAATCTTCCATGGATTCAACTCAATTTTGTTCATGAATAAATACTGTATCAAACGTTTATTAAACGTAGATATTAAGCGAAAATAAATTTACTAGAAAAATCTTGGGCAACGTATAGCTTTTCCAAAGCTACCTCCACCACTACGTCCTCCACCGCCTCCTGAACTACCAATTGTATAGGCAAGTGTAATGGTTGGTACAAAATAAAAATCGTATTTTCCAAAAAATTCATTTAACCCATTTGAATTGTAAATTGTTTTAGCAAAGTTTCCCATCTTGCTACGCAAATCACCTTTTTGGTTGTTTTCAACAGATATAGCTCTTCCGTAGAAAAGTCTCGTTAATTTTGGATTTGGAGTTACATTAGGATCAACATATACATCTCCAGGTGCAATATCATCAAGGTGTGAAGTTGTAGTATATCTAAACCCTAATTCAAACCCAAGCTGAAAACTTCTGCTTAAATAGGCTCTTGCACCTAAGGCAACAGGTACTACCAATGCTGATGTAGAATAAGCATAACCAGAAAGTTGTAGTGGAGCTAATGCGTAGGTAGTTCCGGTTAATTCGGCTGTGGGTGAAAAACTAATATAACCAATACCGGCAGATATGTATGGAATAAACGGATTTGCAAAGCGTCTTCCTCTGTTTCTATCTTCGATAAAGTTATATTCTGCTTGTGCCAAAAATTCGTAAATACTGGTTTTAAATGCCCAATTTCTGTTTATTTGCCATGAGCTTGAGCTGTATTGGTCATCACCATTAATATTTACTACTCCTAAGGTAGCTTTTGCGGTAAAGTAGCCACTAAGTCTGTATCTGGCAAATAAGCCAAAGGATGAGCCTAAAGTAGAAGGAGTAAATTCATTTACAACGTCTCCATAATAATGGGATGTTCCAATATTTAATCCAATATCTAAGTTTTGCGCATTAACAAAACTTATTGAAATGGTGCTAAAAAATAGGCAAATCGTGTATAAATACTTTCTCATGTAAGGTTCTATGATTGAGCAAATTTATTTATTAATTCAAAAAATCCAAAAATTATTTCTTTTACCGACTATTAAATACTACACATTTCTATTATCTACCCCCCACATTAATTTGCTTCTTAATGTTTTTAAGTAGTTCTCATCATTAAAACGAACCAATAAAAATTTGAAGTCAGCTTTTTTAATTGCTAATTGTACCTTGTTTGTAACACTCTCT
>JACFNJ010000073.1 GCA_019454865.1 Bacteroidia bacterium | reverse complement strand
TATTCAATTGCAATCAATACTATTTTATTACTAATACTGTTGTGCAAATTATTATTTGCAGATATTGTGAAATACAAAAAAAATTATCGAAAATAGTGCATAAATGAAGTACCCTAACATTAGAGAAGAAGAGCTTAAAAACAAAATAGCACAAGAATATTTTTGGAAATACGATTGTACTAAAATAATTGGTAATGTAGATTTTTGTGTTTGCATGTACCAAAGCCAAACCGAGCTTTTTGAGCAGGAATCACTGCTTTGGGCTGAAGCCAAAAAGGGATCATCGGATATCTACAAATCTATTGTTCAACTAATTTTAACTATTGGCAAAGCAAGAACATTTGATAAATTTTTACCACCGGCAATGCTTGGTGCTTTTGATGGCGAAAAAATTGCTTTTGTACCATACAACGAAATTCATGAGGTTTTTTATGTTAACGATTTTAATTGGAATGTTACCCCATCAAACCACGAAACCAAAGAATTTAAACGCATTTACGAAAAAGTAAAAACAACCATTGATAGCAAAGCATTGCTATTTAATTACCTGAATGACGACAAAGAACTAAAAAACTTTATAAAGAAAAATTTCATTGTTGGTAAATTCGGTTTTACTAAAACCAAAATTGACAAAAACAATTTTATGGTTATATACAACAAGTGGTTGCAAACAGTAAAACCAACCATTGCCGTAAATTGGGATGCTGCTAAAAAAAGCGGAATTATTGATGGAGACTTTTATCTTGCTGATTTGCTTTCGCATGAAAACAACACGCTAAAAGAAAAACTTTTTGTGTTGCTCCGTAACGACCATTACGAACTTGACCGAAAAATTGATGAAGCTGGAATGTTTAGCAGCAAACGTTCTGACTTTTCCGACAAGCAAGTGGCACACTCACAGTTTTGGAATAAATACGACCGTCCGCCAAAAGAAGAATATTGGGATTATATTGTTGAGCGAAGAGATTTGCTTGTGCCGCAAGATGTGAGAGAACGCAAAGGAAGCTTTTTTACTCCACAAATTTGGGTAGAGCTTTCACAAAAATACTTAACGGATGTTTTAGGCGATGACTGGCAAGATGAATACTACATTTGGGATTGTGCTGCAGGTACCGGTAATTTATTAGCCGGACTCACTAACAAGTATAACATTTGGGCTTCAACCTTAGATAAACAAGATGTGGAAGTAATGCACGACCGTATTAAAAACGGTGCAAACTTATTAGACGACCATGTTTTTCAGTTTGATTTTTTGAATGATGATTTTGGTAAATTACCCAAACCATTACAAGAAATAATAAACAATCCCGAAAAACGAAAAAAGTTGGTTGTTTATATCAACCCTCCGTATGCGGAAGCGTCATCATATGGTGAGGAAAGTATTCCACTTGTAGCAAAAGGAACTAATATCTTTGATAAATACAAAAATAGTGTTGGCGCTGAATCATTGAATGAGTTATTCGCACAATTTCTAGTAAGACTAATTAAAGAACTTCCTGATATTATACTTGGTATTTTTAGCACTCCAAAATATATAACTTCTGACAAGTTTATAAAATTTAGAAATATTTTTTTAGCAAAATTTCATAAAGGTTTTATTTGTCCTTCTGACACATTTGATAACGTTAAAGGGAAATTTCCTATTAGCTTTTTAATTTGGGAATTTGATGGAAAAAGTCAAGTTACCAAGATTGCAACGGATATTTTTGAAGAAGATAAAGATAGGGCAATACGGATAAGTAAGAAACAAAAATCATTTTCAATAACAAATAAAAAAACTATCGCAGAATGGCGATCATCATTTTATATATATTCAGATAATCCTATAGGTTACATGATAATTGTTGGTCCAAGTATGCAAAGCAATAACAATACTTTTTTCACAAATAAACCAACAGATAGTTATGTAAAAAAAGGGATGGTAGCTAAAATTTCTAGTTCCAATTTAATTGAAATGTCAATATATTTAGCAGTTAGACAAACTATAGAAACTAACTGGATAAATAATAAAGACGTTTTATTAACCCCTACAAAAGCCTTATATAAAGACTTTGAATTTCAAAATGATTGTTTAGTATTTGCAATTTTCGATAATTCAAACAATGTATCTTCAAAATTTGGCACCAACCACTGGATTCCATTTACAGAATATGAAGTAAATGCAAGAGAAAAATTTGAAAGTAGCTTTATGACAGATTTTATTAACGGCAAACCAAAACCTCCACAAAAATCTGCTGTTTTCATTAATTTGTTATTTGAACCTGAACCACAATATGGCAACAAAACGCCCTTAAAGTTCTCACCCGAAGCTATTGCTATTTTTTATGCAGGTCGTGAACTTTGGAAATATTATCACTCACAACCCAACTGCAATGTCAATGCTTCATTATACGATATTCGCGAGTATTTTCAGGGAAGAAACGAAAAAGGTAAAATGAACAATAAAAGTACTGACGAAACTTATATGCAGTTAATAGGCAATCTTAGAGAAAAACTTAAACTACTTGCTGAAAAAATTGAACCGAAAATATATAAATACGAATTTTTAAAATAAAACTGAAAAATCAATTAAAGTTAGAAGCATAAAAATTTAAAAATACGTTTAATAAAAAATACTATTTAAACGTATAAAATAAGTTTCAGTATTTTCAATCACTATCCGTAAGCCCTACTTCAGCACAAGACAGAATGAAAATTCCCTCGAACACGCACGATTAAAAGCAAGTCAATACCCTAATTATAAAGTTGAAAGTGTGTTCTTATTTTGCAACATTTGTTACTGCTTCTTACAAAGAACAATGCTTGTTTTCAATAAAATAAAAATCAACAAAAAACGAAATCGTTTTTTACTTTTGATACCATTAATTTAATTAATAAAAAGCACATGACATTTAAAATATATACTAAAACCGGAGACAAAGGCGAAACCTCCTTAATTGGAGGTGTACGTGTTCCAAAGCATCACATACGAATTGAAAGTTATGGCACCGTTGATGAGCTAAACAGTTATTTGGGAGTAATAATTGACGGACTAAACAATGCACCTTATTGCAATACTTTACGCGAAATTCAAGATCGATTATTTACTATTGGCAGTGAGTTAGCCAGCGACCCTATAAAATCAAAAATGAAAGTTCCTGATTTATTTGAATCGGATATTGAACTATTAGAAACGGAAATGGATAAAATGGATGCAACGCTTCCTATGCTTAAAAAATTTATTTTACCCGGAGGAAATAGCATTGCATCACATTGCCACGTTGCACGCTGTATTTGCCGAAGAGCCGAACGAATAGTAGTGCATCTTGCAAACGAAGAAGAAGTCCCTCCTATCATTTACCGTTACCTAAATCGCCTAAGCGACTACCTGTTTATGTTATCTCGCAAAATTGTTCACGATAACGGAGGAAATGAAATTGAGTGGAATCCTCGTATGTAAAAATTACAATTAGGTATAGTAATAGTTTAAGGCTAACCTTTTATTTCAGATATTTCGTATCCGGCTTTAGTTACAGCTTCTATTATTTTTGAAGCATCTATCAAATCGTATTCTACTGTAAGTATTTTATTAGCATCTGCTGTATTTACTTCCCATTTTTTTATCTCAGGTATCGCGTTTAAAAATGGAGTAACAGTGGCAATACAGCCACCACATTTAATATTTGTTTTGAAATTACTTGTTGTCATTTTATTTATCTTTAAAGTTTTTTTTGATTGGTATTTTAATTTATTAAAGTTTTGAATTTAGTCGTAAACTATTAGTAACAACGGATACTGAGCTAAGAGCCATTGCTGCAGAAGCCAACATTGGAGTAAGCAAAAATCCATTAATCGGATATAATATTCCGGCAGCTAAAGGTATTCCTATTACATTATACACAAAAGCCCAAAACAAATTTTGCTTTATTACACGTATGGTTTTAGCAGATAATTTAATTGCTTTGGGCAATACACGTAAATCTGAGTTTGTAATTGTAATTTCAGCAACATCCATTGCTATATCACTTCCTTTTCCCATTGCTATTCCTACATCGGCTATTGCTAATGCTTCACTATCGTTTATGCCATCACCAACCATTGCTACTACTCTATTTTCTTTTTGTAACTGTTTTATTATTGCGGATTTGTCTGATGGTAAAAGTTCTGCATGTACTGCGGTAATACCTACTTCCTTAGCTATTGCATTTGCCGCATCTGCATTATCTCCGGTAAGCATATATATCGAAATTCCATTATTTGTAAGCTCACTTATGGCTTGTTTAGAGCCCTCTTTTACTTTATCAGCAACTGCATATATGGCTATTAGTTCATTATCTCTACTTACATAAATAATTGTGTAAGCCTTGCCTATCCACAAATTTAAATTGGATACAGTAGATGTTGCAATTCCATTTTCATTCATCAAACCTTTATTACCTATTCGATAGGTTATCCCTCCTACTTCAGCGGATACGCCTTTACCGGTTTTACTCATAAAGTTTGAAACATTTACATAACTATCCAAGTTAAGATGCTTGATTAGTGCCTCTGCTAACGGATGTTCCGACAATTTTTCAATTGCATTAATAGCATCGGCATCGGCATTTGTAAAGTTTTCTGATTTCCATTCGTCTAATACGGCCGGTTTACCTTCGGTAATTGTCCCTGTTTTATCCAATACTACGGTATCTATTTTGTGTGCAAGCTCTAAACTTTGTGCATCCTTTATTAATATTTGATGCATTGCACCTTTACCTACACCCACCATTATTGCTGTTGGAGTTGCTAATCCAAGCGCACAGGGGCAAGCTATTACCAATACCGTAACCGCTGCCAATAAAGCATGTGTAAATGCATTTTCATTACCCAACATTAACCATATTACGAAAGTTAATGTTGCAATACCAATCACAATCGGTACAAATATTCCCGAAATTTTATCTACTAATTTTTGTACCGGTGCTTTTGATGCTTGTGCCTGTTTCACTGTTTTTATAATTTGTGATAGTAGTGTTTGCTCCCCTACTTTTACAGCTTTATATACCAATGTGCTTTTACCGTTTATTGTGCCGGCATACACCTTGTCTTTTTCTTTTTTATTTACAGGAGTTGGCTCTCCGGAAATCATGCTTTCATCAATGTAGGAGTTTCCGTTTTCCACAATTCCATCTACTGCAATTTTTTCTCCGGGTTTTACTAGTATGCTATCTCCTACCTGTACAGCAGCAATAGGTGTTAATACTTCTACCGATTTTTTGTAAACTATAACTTCTTTTGCTTGCAACCCAACTAACTTTTTTAGCGCACTGGATGTATTGCTTTTTGCGCGTTCTTCCATCCACTTACCCAAACTCACAAATGCAATTATAATTGAGGCTGCTTCATAATACACATGTGCTTCAAGTCCTTTACTACTCCAATATTGCGGAAAAAATGTATTAAATAAACTAAACAAAAATGCTGTAGCAGTACTTATAGCAACCAATGTATCCATATTTGCCAACCCATGTTTGGCTTGCTGCCATGCACGTATATAAAAATGCCTTCCCCATAGTAACAATATTGGTATTGTAAGTATCAATTGAATATAATTACTGTAAGGCAAATGCATATAAAACATACCCAACACCATTACCGGCAATGAAAACAACAAACTGTAAATAGCACGTTGTTTTATTGTCTTATATTCTTTTTCTTCAATTTCTTCTTTTATGTCAACAGATGTAGGAAGCAACAAATCATATCCTATTTCTTGAATTGCAGTTTTAAATGTTTGTACATTTGCGTTACTATCATAGGTAACAATTGCCTCCTTAGTAGCATAACTTACAATTGCATCTTTAACATTTGGCAATGATTTTAACATCGACTCCACACTAACAGCACATGCTGCACAACTTAGCCCTGTAACCGGAAATGTTTGTTTAGTAATATTTGCCATACATTTAATTTTAGGAGTACAAAGATCCTACTTAATTGTACAAATCTGTTATAGGATTAAAGGTAATAATTACATAATTATCCTTTCACAGCTTATCAATAGAATTACGCTTATGTGGAAACTGTTTTTTAAAAACTGTTGGAGTAAATCCGGTTACTTTTTTAAACTGCGCTGATAAGTGTGCTATACTACTATATGCTAATTTATCGGCAATTTCACCAAGCGAAAGTTCATCATAAACCAAAAGTTCTTTTACACGTTCTACTTTCTGTTTGATAATATATTGCTCAATAGTAATTCCCTCTACCGATGAAAATAAACTGCTCAAATAATTATATTCATAATGCAAGTGTTCTTGCAGCGTATCAGACCAATTCATGTTTAGTAGCAAAGATTCCTGGTGATGAATTTTTTGAATAATAAAAGTTTTTACAGCACTTATTAATCGTGTTCGTTTATCATCAATACGCTCAAATCCATTATTTGTTAATAACTCATCAAGCTTTGCAAGTTGTATTGGAGAAAGTTCATTTATTGGTTCAACTTCACCCAACACTATGTTTTTAATTGGTACATTTATCTCATCAAAAATTTTCTCAACACTCGACACACACCTGGGGCAAACCATATTTTTAATAAAAATACGCATAGTTATTCCTCCGTATAAAAATCAATTAAATCAGCTATGTATGATTCTGTCCACCCATCAGCAATCTCTTCATAAGCCTCATCCGGTATATTTGTATGCCTTACTTCCAGTGATGTACCTTTTTTATCATGATGCAATTTAAGTGTAACTATTGAGGGTGCATCAGCGTTCTCATCACCAAAAAACCATTCTTGAACAATTTGTTTTCCCTTTTCAAATGAAATATTTCTACCAACAATACTACCATCCCACATACTAAATTCAGTATTTGGCATTGCAATAAATTCAACTTCATCACCAGTCCATAAGCGTATTGTAGCTTCTGTTGTTAGTGCTTGATATACTTCTTCGGGAGGTGCTGGTATTAAATAATACTTTTTAAAATCTTTCATCACTTCAAAGGTAAAAAAATTAGTATTACCATTTGTTGGAAATACTTTAGAAGTTACATCAATTTAGGCTCTTACAATAATCTGTATAAATTATGACACAGTGTCTTTATAACTCTGCTGGCATTACTATTGAAACTTTGATTTCTAAAATTATATTGCACACTATTAAATAAAAAATAACATGGATCACGGAAAAGAATTTAGGAAATACGCTGTTAAGCACAAAGGCATTAGTAGCTTAGCAGTTGATGCATATTTAGAAAGTTCAATTGAAAGTATGACGCGTACAGTAATTGAAGAACGCCCAATGAACTTTAGAGAAATTGACGTATTCTCACGATTAATGGCTGATAGAATTATTTTTATGGGTATGGCAATTGATGATTATGTGGCTAACATTGTACAAGCACAGTTACTTTTTCTCGATTCATTAGATACACAACGCGATGTACAAATGTACATTAACTCGCCTGGTGGCAGTGTATATGCCGGATTGGGTATTTATGACACCATGCAGTGGATAAATCCAGATGTAGCAACAATCTGTACCGGATTAGCAGCAAGCATGGGAGCCGTGTTGCAATGTGCCGGAGCCAAAGGAAAACGTACAGCATTACCTCATGCCCGTATTATGATTCACCAACCATTAGGTGGAGCACAAGGGCAAGCAAGTGATATTGAAATTACAGCTCGCGAAATTCAAAAACTAAAAAAAGAACTTTATGACATTATTGCATTGCATAGTGGTCAATCTTTTGATAAAGTACAACAAGATAGCGATAGAGATTACTGGATGACTGCTGAGGAGGCGAAAGCCTATGGTATGATTGATGATATATTAATAAAGAAATAAATTTTATTTAGTATCAAATTTTTTGTAAGAGCCAATCATTATATAATGGTTGGCTTGTTTTTTTTCCGCATATTTGCACCACTTTATGAATAAAAAGAAAGAAGAAGTTTGCTCCTTTTGCCGAAGACCTAAAAGCCAAACACAATATTTAATTTCGGGTTTAGATGCATCAATTTGCGAAAACTGTATTGAGCAAGCATACCAAATAATTGCTGATGACAAAGGTTTGGGTACTGATATCCAACAATCTTTTGAACTAAAAGGGAAACAACTTAAACCAAGTGAAATAAAAGATTACCTCGACCAATACGTAATTGGACAAGACACTGCTAAGAAAGTTCTTAGCGTTGCCGTGTACAACCACTATAAAAGATTATTGCACAAAAATAAAACCATTGATGTAGAACTTGAAAAATCTAACATCTTATTGGTTGGTGAAACCGGCACGGGAAAAACATTATTGGCTAAAACGTTAGCAAAACTTCTGCAGGTTCCTTTTTGCATTGCCGATGCTACTGTTTTAACCGAAGCTGGATATGTTGGCGAAGACGTTGAAAGCATATTGACCCGTTTATTACAAGCTGCTAATTATAATGTCGCATTAGCCGAAAAAGGCATTATATATATAGATGAGATTGATAAGATAACACGTAAAAGCGATAACCCAAGTATAACACGAGATGTTAGTGGTGAGGGTGTACAACAAGCATTGTTAAAAATTTTAGAAGGTACAATTGCTAATGTTCCTCCACAAGGCGGACGCAAACATCCTGACCAAAAAATGATTCAAATTAACACTGAAAATATTTTATTTATTTGCGGTGGAGCATTTGAAGGAATTGATAAACAAATAGCAAGAAGACTACAAACACAATCTATTGGATTTAAAACCACTTCCAATTTTATTACAGACGACAATAATTATTTACAATATATCTCAGCAGCCGATTTACGAAACTACGGATTAATTCCTGAGATAATCGGACGACTTCCTGTACTTTGCCATCTTAATCCATTAGATAGAGAAGCGCTATATAGAATTTTGGTTGAACCTAAAAATGCATTAATAAAACAATACATCAAAATTTTTGAATTAGAAGGAATAAAACTTACTGTTAGCGATGAAATTATTGATATGATAGTAGATACAGCAATTGAATTGAAATTAGGTGCACGTGGGTTACGCAGTATTTGCGAGGCAATAATGATGGACTATATGTATGATGCTCCTTCCATGACAAAAAAAGAATTAGTTATAAGCAAAGAAAATACAAGTAAAAAATTAGAACTTGTAAAGCTTAAAAATAACAATGCAGCATAATTTTATTAAAACTTAGTTTTCTAAAGTTAAAACCTAAAAAACTTCTATAGTTGATATTTAAGAATTTCTATCTATTTTGCACATATATATTGTGTTTATGAAATCAAGAAAATACATAGTATTGGTTCTGCTATTTTTTTTAAAAAGTATAATCATAAACGCACAACACAAGCTTAATGATAATAATTACTCCAGAGGGTTAAAATTTAATTTAGTTAGCCCATTTGTAGGCTCTTTCGCTGTTCAATACGAATCATCCATTAATAAAGACGCATCCTTAGTTCTTTCAGGATACTATTTTACAGGTCAAATTACTAACATCACAGAACCTTTTCGAGGATTTGGTATTGCTGGTGAGTACCGTTATTATACAAGTTATAAAGAAATGGAAGGTTTCTATTTGCAACCATTTATTAGATACCAATACCTCAAAGAAGTACAAAAAAACTTAATGGCATATTCAACTATTGGTCCTGGTATTTTATTTGGCTATCAATCCATATTGATTAAAAATTTCGTTTTGGATATGTATATTGGCTCTGCTTATAATTTCGGAAGAATTGACTACAACACGGTGAATCAATCATCTTATGACCCTTCAATATTTTTAGATAACTACTCAATTCGAGGTGGAGTTTCTTTTGGTTTTTTATTCTAAAAAGTATCGCATGAAAAACATTGTAACATTACTTTTCATATTAATATTTTCTTTTACTAATACATTTAGTCAAGAAACATTTATTAAAAACAACAATCTTAAAATTAATGTATTAAGCCCTTTTTATAATGCATTAAATATTAGCTATGAACATTTATTAGCAAATAAAACCAAAAGCTTAAACATCGGTGTTGTTTACATGGATTTTAACGGAAAATTATTTTCAGATTTAAATTATGATTACTTTAAAGAAAAAACTACTGGTGGCTCTATAACCTTTGAATATCGTAATTACTTTGGTAATACCGGATATAATTCAATATATGTTGCACCTTTCGTCCGAGCGATGTATTTTAAAAGAGATGCCGAATATTTGGAACTTATTGAATTACAAGACTGTAAAATACATGACATTTCTGAATACACTAGTATCGGCATTGGTGCTTTAGTTGGTAAACAGTATATTTTAAATCAGCACTTTACAATTGATTTTTTTGTAGGACCAAACATGCAATTTTTAATAAGTCAATCACGAGTAGCATTCAATAATGATTTAAATAAAGCAGCTACTCCTAAACATGAAACACTCATATCTGAAAGAATTCCTAACAGATTTATTAAAGGCTATGGCATAAGAACTGGAATTACTATTGGATTTATTTTTTAACTATGAAAAAACTCTGTTTCATTTTATATTTACTATATTCAACAATAGTATATTCCCAAGTAAACAATGAATCTATACGAATAAAAAAAGATGCTTTTAAAATTAATATACTAAGTCCTGCATACAGTAATTTTAGTTTTTCTTTCCAACATTTATTTACACCATATAAATCATTTAATCTCACAATTGGTTATTTAGATTTTGACAGCAGAAAACGATTATTTTCAATTGATAATAGAAGAGTTCAAGGGTTTTCAATAATTCCTGAATTTCGATTAAACTTAACTGGTTACGGACTTAATGGGTTTTATCTTGGGCCTTATTTAAGGTATATAAATTATTATCCTGAAATTGAAA
>JACFNJ010000072.1 GCA_019454865.1 Bacteroidia bacterium | reverse complement strand
ATGCCTTTGCCATCGATATAGCCGAAAAAATAAAAATTCCGGAATGGGTAGAGTTGTTAGAGGAATAGATTGCAGAAAAACTTTAAATGATAAAGAGTAATATTGATACAATACGAGCCAATTTCCCAATTCTTCATCAAGAAGTAAATGGAAAGCCATTGGTGTATTTTGACAATGCTGCAACTACCCAAAAGCCTAAACAGGTAATAGAAGCTTTAAACCAATATTACCTAAAAGATAATGCTAACATTCATCGTGCTGCGCATACCTTGGCTTCGCGTGCTACTGATTATTTTGAAAACACCAGGCGAACAATTCAAGCATTTATTAATGCCAACGAACCCGAAGAGTGTATTTTTACCAAAGGCGTAACCGAAAGTATAAATTTAGTAGCACAAACATGGGGTAGAGCTAACCTAAACGCAGGTGATGAAGTAATTGTTACAACTATGGAACATCACAGCAATATTGTTCCTTGGCAAATGATATGTGATGAAAAAGGAGCAAAACTTCGTGTTGTACCCATAAACCAAAACGGAGAGCTGATTATGGAAGCATACGAAGAAATGCTTTCAGCCAATACAAAACTTGTAGCATGTGTTTGGGTAAGTAATGCATTAGGCACAATTAATCCGGTTGAAAAAATAATAAACTTAGCGCATCAGGTTGGAGCAAAAGTATTGTTGGATGGAGCGCAAGCATGCTCGCATCTCAATGTTGACGTGCAAAAACTCGATTGCGACTTCTTGGCAATTTCATCACACAAACTTTATGGACCAACAGGAGTAGGTGTTTTGTACGGCAAAAGAGAGGTGTTGGAAACAATGCCTCCATATCATGGTGGAGGCGAAATGATAAAAGAAGTAACGTTTGAAAAAACAACGTACAATGATATCCCATATAAGTTTGAAGCAGGCACACCCAACATTGGCGATGTAATTGCATTTCGGTATGCACTGGATTATTTAACTGTACTTGGTAAAGAAAATGTTGCTGATTATGAATTACAATTATTGAACTATTTTGTTAATGGTGTTAATGAAATAAATAAGCAAACAAATGATGCAATAAAATTAATTGGAGCAGCAAAAAGCAAAGTTGCGGTTCAATCCTTTGTGATTAAAAATATGCATCCGTTTGATGTGGGTATGATGTTGGATGCTAAGGGAATTGCTGTTCGAACAGGGCATCATTGTACACAACCGCTTATGCAGTTTTTTGAACTTGAAGGTACTATTCGTGTTTCATTTGCATTATATAATACTTTTTCTGAGATTGATACTTTATTACAGGCATTAACATCCATTGCCAAATACGCAAACCGATAATTACAGTGACTACAACAGAAATACAAAATAATATAATAGAAAACTTTACGCTATTTGATGGCGATATGGAGCAAACGCTTTTTTACCTAATGGATTTAGGAAAGAAATTGCCACCAATGCCAGAAGACCATAAAACGGATACATATTTAGTAAATGGATGCCAAAGTAAAGTATGGGTTTATCCAAGTTACACAGATGGTAAGGTTTGGCTTGAAGTGGATAGCAATACCGATATAACAAAAGGCTTAATCTATTTATTACGTGAGATATGGAATGGCAAAACACCAAGTGAAATTTTAGATACCGAACTATTTTTCTTAGACAAAATAGGGATGAATAGAATGATAGGAAGCCAAAGAAGCAACGGATTATTAAGCATGATTAAACAAATAAAAATGTATGCTTTGGCGTATCAAGTAAAACAAAACTAAATTATGACAGAACAAACAGAAACAAATAATAATCCGGCTAAAAACTTTGTTGAAGTGCAAAACGAAGCAATTGAAGTACTACAAACTGTTTTTGACCCCGAAATACCTGTAAATATATATGAATTAGGGTTGGTATATGAAGTAAATGTAGATGTGGATTTAAACATTGAAATCATCATGACATTAACTTCACCTTTTTGCCCGGCAGCTCAAAGTATGCCGGCTGAGGTAAAAGAGAAATTAGAAAAAATTGAAGAAGTAAAAGAAGTGGATGTAAAAGTAGTGTTTGATCCCCCTTGGACACAAGAAATGATGAGTGAAAGTGCTAAACTTCAATTAGGTTTTATGTAACAAAAAAAGACACGCAAATCGTGTCTTTTTTTGTTAAGAAGTTCTTAACAATTGCAATCCGGTAAAGCAATTATTCCTATGCTTAATTACATTCGTAATAATATGAAAAAACTAATATTACTAATTGCAATTGGAATAAGCACAATTGTTGGAGTAAATGCACAAATAGTGCAAACACATACGCTTCAATCCATGTTGGAACAACTTGGATTTTCAAAATCAGATGTTGCCGAATTGATTATTACCAATCAATATACATCAAAGCATAATGGAGTAACCCATGTGTATTTCAGGCAGGCATACAATGGTATTGAAGTATTTAATGGCGTGGGGAATGTTAATTTTAAAGATGGCAAAGCATTTGGGTTAAACCAAACCTTTGTAAAAAATATTAAAGAGCAAGCCCAATATTTACAAACATCGGTTGATCCGGCTACTGCATTATATAATACAGCCCAAAATTTAAACGTATCTTTACCAAAAGCAGTAACCAAAACATCGTTAAAATTAGAAAACAACAAAACAGCATTTGTTGATGAGTCGCTTTCGCCAGAACCAATACAGATTCAACTTTATTATGTAATTATAGATGGAGAATTAAAATTAGCATACAACACCAATTGGCTTGAAAAATCAACAAACAACTGGTGGAATGTACGTGTAGATGCACAAAGCGGAACTGTTTTGGATAAAAATTCATGGAGTACAAATTGTACCAATCATGTGCATGAAGTTATGAAAAGTACAAAAAGCTTTAAAGTACAAAAGACACAAACAACTCCGGTATTAACTAAAACCGGAAATAGAGGCACATATAATGCATTTCCGTTACATGTAGAAAGCCCAAATCATGGAGAAAGGAAATTGTTAATTAACCCGGCTGATTCAGTAGCATCACCTTATGGCTGGCACGATACTGATGGTGTAGAAGGTGAAGAATACACCATAACACGCGGAAATAATGTATATGCAAGTGATGATAAAAGAGCTCAAAACATACCGGGGTATAGTCCGGATGGTGGTTCTAATTTATTGTTTGACTATGCATACAAAGAAGATACAACATCGGTATCGTATAATTTAAATGCAGCAATTACTAACTTATTTGTATGGAATAATTTTATGCATGATGTAATGTATCATTATGGTTTTGATGAATTAGCAGGTAATTTTCAAGCAAATAATTATGGTAGAGGAGGAGTGCAGGGTGATTATGTACAAGCAGATGCACAAGATGGAAGCGGAACTAATAATGCAAACTTTACAGCACCACCCGATGGCACTAAACCGCGGATGCAAATGTATTTATGGAATAACTCAAAAGTTAATTCCGCATTATTTATGTATGCCTCTGATTCGGCATTAACTGATTCAACACCTTATGCAATTGCAGCATTTAGCACAAAAGATTTTAATATAAATAATGCGCCTTTACAGTTATTTCGAAGTACGGCAAATAGTTCAAACGGCTGTTCAAGCTCAGCGGATAGTTTACATGGTAAAGTAGCTTTAATTGAAAGAAGTGGAAACTGCCAATATCCCGTTCGTGCCCGCAATGCCCAAAATGCCGGGGCTATTGCTGTAATTGTAATTAATAATGCAAATAGTATTGTAACAATGACTGGTAGCAATTCTTCAGACATTACAATTCCGGTTATTATGATAAAAAAATCGTATGGCGATACGTTAAAACAACGATTGTTAGCCGACAGTGTTTTTGTTAATATAAGTTCAGAGCCACAGTATCCACTTTTTGACAGTGATTTGGATAATGGTGTAATTTCACACGAATACGGACATGGAATTTCTATTCGATTAACCGGTGGTGCAGCCAATTCAAATTGTTTGAGCAATAATGAGCAAGCAGGAGAGGGGTGGAGTGATTTTTTTGCTTTATACATGACTCATTCATCTACAGAAAATGAAACAGCAGGCAGAGGCATTGGAACATGGTTAAATTATGAGAATCCATCCGACTTGGGGATTCGTCCATTTAAGTATAGTACCAATATGACAACAAATCCTTATACATACAATTCCATTAAAACTGCTGCAATTCCGCATGGAGTAGGTGCAGTATGGTGCACCATGCTTAACGACTTGTATTGGAAATTAATTGAAAAATATGGATATGATAGCAATTTGCACACAGGTACCGGAGGAAATAACCGTTGCTTGCAATTAGTTATTGATGGCTTAAAATTACAACCTTGTAATCCGGGATTTGTTGATGCCCGAAATGCAATACTTAGTGCTGATAAACTTAATAACAATGGAGCAGATACAGCCTTAATTTGGGAGGTTTTTGCAAGAAGAGGTTTGGGATATTCTGCTAAACAAGGAAGTACATCGTTAACCACAGATGGAACAGAAGCTTTTGATTTGCCTCCGGTAGTATCTACAGGATTGCAGGCTTTAAATTCATTAAGTGAAATGGCAATTTGGCCTAATCCAAACAACGGTAACTTTTATTTTCAATTTCCAAAAGGTGCAAATACTGTAAATATTGAAATTATGGATATGGCTGGTAAAATTGTTTATGCAAATCAAATAAAAGGGGAGGATGGTGCTACTTTAGAAAATCTGAATCTTCAAAATGGTATATATATTATACGAGCTTCACACCAAAATAAAATTTTCACTTCAAAGTTGATTATTTCCTCAGTTTACAATCGTTAATATCTCTAAATTCACTAAAATATAAGGCTTTTTAATAATCTTTAAATAACAGATAAACAATATTAAAACGTATCAAATCTAAATATTTACTTGAATAGGTTGCTTTACATTTGTGTACACCATGAAAAACAATTGTAAATAAGGTTGAACAAATGTTAATAATGTAATTAACATTTGTTTTATTCTTGTGGAAATCAATACAAACAACAGATTAAGATTATGGATGAACTAAATAAACGTATTGTAGATATTATGAACAAATACGGTTATTCAAAATCAACTTTTGCTGCACTAATTGGGGTTTCGTTACCATTAATTACACACATAACAAGTGGAAGAAACAAACCCGGAGTTGATTTATTACAAAGGGTTGCAGAGCAATTCCCCGATATAAATTTGGAGTGGCTATTACTGGGAACCGGTGAAATGACAGTTGCAAAACAGCCGAAAATTGATTTATCTCCACTATTGCATAAAATTGATGTATTGTACAATCAGATTAACAATAGTTTAACAGTTAATCAAACGATGAAAAGTTTTCATAAAATATTGATAGATGAACTAAAGCACCTTTCCGAATTGGATGCAGAAATTGAAGTTTCAACATCAAATTTATTGAAAGTTAAAAATGGCTTAGAAAACATTACTCAGGAAGTTGAAAATTTAAACAATACATGAGCTGATAATATCCGAACATACCTTTTTAGCTATTTCAGGTTTCCTATATATTAAATGATTGCCATTTGGAATAAGGTTTGGTTTAATACTATGCATGTCATGCCAATCAAAGTTTGGTATATTTGAATCATCCGAGCCGTAATACAAATGAATAGATTTGGTATTTGGTTTATAGTTCTCTAAACGTAACCGGGTTGAAGAAACTGCATAAAAATCTTTAATACTTAATCCCCTATGCCCTGCTTGCCAAGCAATAAATCCACCAATACTAAAACCCAATATTGAAACCTCCCTTTGGTTGTAATATAGAATGTGTTCTACTACCAAATCAATCCCAAAATCTAAAAACTGTTGGTGAATGGCATTTTCAGTGCTTGCTGTAATTTTCCCTATCTTATTGCAATCTATTCGTTTAATTATAAAGTGGTCTTTTAAATTGAGAATGTAATTGTCAAGCCACATCGCATGTTCAAAACCCCACATATCCGAAACAATTAAAAGTATATTTTGGGGATTTGTTGACATTTACTAAACTAAAAATTTATCAAAGCTAACTAATCTACTATCAAAATTGCATTCAATCTAAAATTTTAATCATCAAAAATTCAGGTGTTTAGAGAATTTGTTTCAATCTAAATGGTACAATTTGATTCGTTAATCGTATTAAATGTGTTGTTAGAGAAATATAGCCTATGAAACACAAGCCTGTATAAATTGTCGGGTAAAAAGAGTCGGATTTTAAAAAATCGGCTCTTTTTTGTTTTTTAGTGTTGCAATGGACGTTTTTTTATCATCCCTCCTTTAATTTCTTTCACACTATTCATAACAATAAAAGCATTTGGATCAATCTTTTCCATCTCAGTTTTAAACTTATTTAATTCTAATCGGGTAAGAACGGTATAAATTACATCAATTTCAGCCCTTTCACCACGCTTCCCGTATCCTCTTTTTCCTTTATAAACCGTTACACCCCGCCCCATTCTATCAATTATCATAAGCCGGATTTCTTCGCATTTGCTTGAAACAATGGTTACTCCGGTGTACTCTTCAATTCCTTCAACTAAAAAATCTAAAGTTTTTGAAGCAGATAAATAAGTAATCATGGAATAAAGTGCTTTTTCAACTCCTAAAAAATAAGCAGCCGTTAAGAAAATAATTACATTAATTATAATAATAATATCACCAATGGTAGTGCTTAATTTTCTGCTTAATTGAATGGCTAATACCTCTGTACCGTCAATTACTGCACCACCTCTTACAGCAAAACCAATACCCGCACCTAAAAAGAAACCACCAAATACGGCAACAAGCAAGTTGTCGTCAGTAATGTTAGGGAAATCAATAGTTCCCAAACATAATGACAAGCCAAAAATTGCAATTGCAGTTTTTACAGCAAACTGTTGCCCCATGTTGTAGTAAGCCATTATTATGAATGGAATATTTATAACTACAATTAAGGTGTATAAAGGTATGTCTGTTATTGATGAAACTAAAAGTGAGATGCCGGTAACTCCACCATCAATAAAGTGATTGGTTAATAAGAACCCTTTTAAGCCAAAAGCGGCTGAAAAAATACCGATTAAAATTAAAATTGAATCTTTTAAATGGCTTCTGATTAATATAATTAGTTCTCTATATGCTTTGGCAAGAGCAAATGATGAAAAATTACTTTTATTTCGATATTTGTACTTTAATACCGTACCAATTACTATGCGTGTTAAGAATGGTTTCATTTAAATTTATTGAAAACAAATGTTGTTATCAGAGCTTAATAATTACCATGCTGAAAATGCCAATTAACATGTAAATTTTATAAAACAGGCTCAAGCGGCTAAAATCTGATTTTACATCTGCACGGTAAATATAATACATAGCAATCAATAATGGAAAAACCAAAAACAACAAAATATAAAAAATATAAACGATTGCATTTGCCTGATGCCGAAAAGGGATGTACGAATTTGCTATGAATAAGTGAGTTAGTAGCAACCCAATAAATACTAAGTTTAATGCAATTAAAACTTTTTTGGTTTTGCGTACACCAAATAATATTGGTAAAGTTTTACAATTAAACTTGCTATCTCCACGTAAATCTTCGGTGTCTTTTACAAGTTCGCGAATTAAACTTACACCAAAAGAAAATACGCTATATATCCAAACCAGATACTTTGAAATTAATGGATTGAAAAAAGGTAAAACCAGCAATACAAAAGCACTTAATGCTGCAACTATGATATTGCCCGACAAAAGTCTTTTTTTAAAATAAACAGAATATAGCCAAAGCACTATAGTAGTAAAAAAAATGATACTACCTAAATACCAACTCAAATACAACCCAATAATAAAAGCAACAACTGAAAAAATGAAGTGAATAAACATTGCTTTTCTTCTTGAGATATGTTTTCCGATAATAACCTTTTCGGGTTTGTTAGTAAGGTCAATATTTATATCATAATAATCATTGATAATATATCCGGCTGCAGATGTAAGTATAATGCAAAGACACAATAAAATAAATCGGGGTTGAAATAAGTCTTCAATGGTTAAATAATCTGTTAAGAAATAATAGCTAAATACTAATGTTGCCAATAGTATTATCAAATTATTTACACGCACCAATTGCAAAAATGCAAGTATTTTCTGCATACTATTCTATATCCGTTACACCACCGCTAACTATAAATTTCATTACTTCGGTAGAGTTTCCATTAAATGGTTTTATTTTATTTTTATCTACAAAAAATAGATTACCACTAAACGCATACGAATGTGGAAAATACACAGCGCACAAGCCGGGCAATCCCAAGTGCGACAAGTCTTGTTGGGTGATAAATCCGGGTTTATAAATTCCGTTTGTCATTTCAACCAACACCGGTGAAGTAAACTTCTTTTTATCTCCTACAAATGCTTCCATAAAATCTTTAACACTTGTGTAAATAATCTTCACAAATGGAATTTTCGAAAGCACATCGTCAAGTAAATTAATTAGCGGTTTGGTAATTAAACTACTTCCTATAAAACCTAAAAATGTGATTGAGCATATAACAATGAAAAAACCAACTGCCGGAATTCCCACATCAATATAGTTATCCATTGTAAGTACTATACTTTTTAAAACGGCATACGTAACCGCAAAAGGAAGTACAATGAGCAACCCTTTAAGAAAATAATTAATTAAATTCTTTATCCGGTTTTTGAATGATGTCTTCAATTTTTCTTTTGTATTTTCCATTTTATTCAATTTCTAATGCTAAAATTTTTTGCAACTCAATTAAGTTTGGATTGTTTTGCGCCATTGCAATAAACTTTTCTTTTGATGTAAATGCCTTTTGGAATGTATTTGTTAATTCCACATTTACACGTATTTCTATGCTATTGTTTGATAAATTACTTCTAAAGAATGGAACAACATGAATTCGTTCTTCATCAAACATTTCTTTCTCATGTTCAGAGGACAGATTTAACAATACAGTATTTTCGTCCAATATTTCCCATCGGGAGTTTTTAAGAATAATGTTTAGACTTTTCTTGTTTGCATTTTCTAAGTTTTCTAAAAAAGTATCCCAAACTTTGGTAAATGTATCGGTTTGAAGTGGTGTATTATTGACCTCTATATTCGAATTTATGCTTTTCTTAACATCTTGTTTTGGCTTAATGTCTGCTGAAATATTATTAAGAATTTGCTCTTTCAGTTTATCAATTGAGCTTTTCTTCTGAGGTGCAATAGGAGGTGGGATTACGTATTTTTTACTCTCCGTATTTACCGGCTGTTTGGTTTCTGTTTTATTAGTATTGGGTAAAGGTTCGTTTACAACATTATTTTCGGGAGTTTCAGTTTGGCTCAGGATTTTTTTTTTAATGCGGCTGTATCTACTACCGTTTGTATGTAACACAATTTCATTAAATACAGCTCTACATGCAATCGTTGGTTTTTACTGGATTTATAATCCAAATCACACTTGTTTAGTAAATTTAGTGCATTTAATAATAAACCTTTGTGGCTTTGTGCTGCTTGTGATAAATATTTTTGTGCTACGTTTTGTGATGTTTCTAATAATTTAACGGTTTCCGGTTGTTTACACATCATTAAGTTTCTTACATGCTCAGCAAGACCGCTTATAAAATGTTGTGCATCAAAACCGTTTGTTAATACATCATTAAACAAAAGGAGTAAATTGGTTAAATCTCCGGCTATGATATAATCAATAGCTTTAAAATAGTAATCGTAATCTAATATATTAAGGTTAGTGATAACATCTTTGTAAGTAATGTTTTTACCACTAAAACTAACCATTCTGTCGAAGATTGAAAGTGCATCTCGCATAGCACCATCAGCCTTTAGTGCAATTATATGCAACGCCTCATCTTCATAGGTAACATTTTCGTTTTCACATATAGCTTTCAATTGCTTAACAGCGTTTTCAACGCTTATACGATGAAAATCGAATACTTGACAACGTGAAAGTATAGTTGGTAAAATTTTATGTCGCTCGGTTGTAGCTAATATAAACTTTGCATAAGGAGGCGGTTCTTCCAATGTTTTAAGGAAAGCATTAAAAGCACTGGAACTAAGCATGTGCACCTCATCAATGATGTATATTTTATATTTAGCACCTTGTGGTGCATAGCGCACTTGCTCAACTAATCCTCTAATATCATCTACACTATTATTACTAGCAGCGTCTAACTCGTAAATATTAAAACTTGCATTTGCATTAAATGCTTTGCAACTATCACACTCATTACAAGCTTCAGTATCTTGTGCAATGTTTAAGCAATTAATTGTTTTTGCTAAAATTCTGGCACAAGTAGTTTTGCCAACACCACGTGGACCACAAAATAAAAAAGCGTGTGCTAAAGCGTTATTTTTAATGGCATTTTTTAGGGTATGTGTTATATGCTCCTGACCAATTACACTTTCAAATGTACCCGGTCTGTATTTACGAGCCGAAACCACAAAATTTTCCATGCCGCTAATTTAACTTTTATACACTATTCTCAAACACATGTGTACGAAATGTTTTTATACCATTGGTTAAACAATTAATTGTGAGGAAAACAAATTGGAAAACCATAGACACAAAAAAAGCACCTCTACTACAAGGTGCTTTTTATATAATTGTTTATTAATTTTTTAATGATGGTGTTGTTCGTTGTGTTTTGTAACTATATCTATAAACTCTTTTGAACTTACTTTTTGTTCAGCAATAGTTATTTTACTTTTAATTACTTCTCTCACTTTTTGTGATACAGCAAGATTTATCATTTTACTTCTGTAATCTTCTTTTTTCATACTTGGTTCAATAATACTTTCAAGCATTTCATCGCTTATTCCTATACTACCATAAGCACCAAACATACTACGTG
>JACFNJ010000071.1 GCA_019454865.1 Bacteroidia bacterium | reverse complement strand
CGCAATATCGTTATCTGCATCACTAAAATACATCATGCTTGGATATGGCACAATAAGTATTTTTTTTCCGGCTTCTTGTGCAATAACACAAAAAGGGAAAAAAATCAACAGCAGGTATAGCAAACATTTCGTATTCATACCGATTTTCTACTTTAAAAACAGTGATAAAATATCATTACCAAAAATCAATACCATTAGTGTAAGCAATATTACAACGCCAATGGTTTGAATTCTTTCCATTAATTTATTGCTTAATGGTCGTCCCATAAGCATTTCAATTAATAGCAATACTACATGCCCTCCGTCTAATGCAGGTATAGGCAATATGTTCATAAAAGCTAAACCCAAAGAAATTAAAGCAGTCATCAGCCAAAAGTTTAGCCAATCCCAAGTTGGACCATAAAACTTAGCAATACCAATTGGTCCTTGCAGTGCTTTGTTTACAGCTATATCTCCGTTAAAGATTTTTCCCCATCCAGCAATCTGACTATATATTGTAGTGTATGTTTCTTTTACACCGGCAGGTATAGCTTGCATAATGGTATATTTAATGGTATCAACAGTCCATGATTTATCATAAGGCATGAAACCTATAGTGCTATCGCTGCTTACATTAACATTTAATGCTAAAGTATCAACACCACGCAACACAGTAAGATTAGCCGCAGTACCGGCATGTTGTTTAAGCATGGGTTGAAATTCATCAAAGCATAATGCAGGAGTATTATTAATTGCTATAATTTTATCATCAGCTTGTAGTCCTGCATTTTCAGCCGGTGAGCCCGGAATTACCTTTTTTATAAATACCTCCATGCGAGGTATAAATAATGAACCACGTGTAGATTTGGTAAGAGTTTCTAAATAATCAGCCGGAAAGGTAATTGTAGTATCAATACCATTACGATTAATGGTAAATACAGGCGGATTTTTTCCTAATAACATTTCGCTGTTAAATGCATCTTTGAAATAATAAATTTCTTTGCCATTAACTTGAAGCAGTTTATCGCCTTTTTCAAATCCATATATTTGTGCAGTTTCATTTGGTATTATTCCATGTTTAATGGATGAATTAATTAAATTTTCTTCGCCATAACTAAATTTTACTGCTGCAAAAATTATTATACCAACCACTATATTCATCACTACACCACCTATCATTACTATTAAACGTTGCCATGCCGGTTTGCTTCTAAATTCCCACTCTTCAGCAGGTTTTTCCATTTGCTTAGTATCCAAACTTTCATCTATCATTCCGGCAATTTTTACATATCCACCCAATGGAAGCCAACCAATACCGTATTCGGTTTCACCTATTTTTATACTAAACAATTTTTTACCCCATGCATCAAAAAAGAGATAAAATTTTTCAACCCGAATACCAAATGCTCTTGCTGCCCAAAAATGCCCAAACTCGTGTAATATTACTAAAATTGAGATGCCCGCTATTAATTGGGCTGCCATTATTAATCCTTGCATGTATATTTATGTTTCTTAAAAAAAAGTAAAGTTTGTTTATTAATTTTTAAAGAGTATGTCTTTAATATTTAATTGAAGGTTGGTATGTCCGTTGTAATAATTTTCTTCAATTGTATAGCATATATCAAACGAAATTCCCTGTGCCACTTTCTCGTAATACTCGCCAAGATTAAAAGCAATTGCTTTGTAAATTCTGCTTCCTTCGCCTTGTGTAATACTCATTTTAAGGTGATTGTTTCCCACCTTCATTACATCACCAACATCCCAAACGCTTTTGCTTCTGAAAATTGGATTTTGATTGCCGGGACCAAAAGGAGCAAATTGTTTTAAAATATTAAAAAACTTTGGAGTTATTGCTTTTAAAGTTATCTCCGCATCGTATTCAATTTCTGGCGTCAGGCTTCGTTCAACTATTTTAGCGGATACAATTTTTTCAAACTTATCACTAAAAGGTTTTACATTTTCTAACTTTAAAGTTAATCCCGCTGCGTGTGTATGTCCACCATATTGCTCAAGCAAATCACTACATTCTTCAATAGCACTGTACAAATCAAATCCATCTACAGAACGAGCACTTCCGCTTGCTATTCCATTACTCTCAGTTAGTACAATTGTGGGGCGGTAATATTTTTCAATTAACCTTGATGCTACAATACCTATTACACCTTTGTGCCATTCTTTATTAAACAAAACAGTTGATTTCTTATTAGAAAATTCAACATCATTGCTTATCATTTGAAATGCTTCTTCGGTAATAATTATATCAAACTCTCTTCGCTCTGTATTGTGTTGGTTTACTAATTCTGCAATCTTTTTTGCTGTTTCAATATTATCCGATATCATTAATCGTACCGAGTCTTTTGCATCAGCAATTCTACCTGCTGCATTTATTCTTGGTCCAATAAAAAACACCACATCGCTTACGCCATACTCCGGTTTTTCTACATAAGTATCTAATAAAGCTTTTATTCCTTTGTTTGGGTTTGATTTTAATTTTTTCAATCCAAAATGTACCATTATTCGGTTTTCATCCATAATAGGAACCAAATCGGACGAAATGCTTATGGCTACCAAATCAATAAATTGTTCTACTTCGGCAAAAGGTATATTATGCTTATTAGCATACGCTTGTACTAATTTAAAACCTATACCGCAACCTGAAAGTTCTTTGAATGGATAGTTACAATTTGCTTGCTTGGGATTTAAAACTGCTGCTGCATCCGGAATAGTATCGCCAGGTAAATGGTGGTCGCAAATGATAAAATCAATTCCGTTCTCTTTAGCATATTTAACTCTATCTACTGCCTTTATTCCACAATCCAGTGCAATTATTAAACTAAAACCATTGTTCTTAGCCCAGTCAATTCCTTTTACAGATACGCCATACCCTTCGTTGTAGCGGTCGGGTATATAATAATCCATGTTAGGGTATCGGTTTTTGAAAAAGTGAAAAACTGTAGCTACTGCAGTTGTTCCATCTACATCATAATCGCCATAAATCAATATTTTTTCATTGCTTGCAATTGCTTTTTCAATTCGTTCAATTGCAGCATCCATACCTAACATTAGGAAAGGATCATGCAATTCCGAATATTGAGGTCGAAAAAATTTACGGGCACTTTCAAAGGTTTGGATGCCACGTTGAACTAATATGCCCGACAGTGTTTTGTTAACATTAATTGCAGAGGCAATATTCTCTACAATTAAATTGTCAGGTTCTATTTTGGGTATCCAGCGCTTAGTCATTTTTAAGGTGCGAATTTATTAAAAATTGCCCAAAATGACTAAAGATAATAATTTAATCTACCCATTCAGCTATAAATACATTAGTATCACGTGTTCCGCCATTATTTCTGTTGGATGAAAACACAATTTTCTTTCCATCTGGCGAAAACATAGGGAAAGCATTGAAGTTACTTTCGTGTGTTATTTGTTCCAGATTATTTCCATCCAGATCAATCATATACAACTGAAAGTCGTATCCTTTTGGGCTATGATGATTGGATGAGAAAAGAATTTTTTTGCCACTTGGATGAAAATATGGAGCCCAATTTGCTTTTCCTAAGTTGGTAATTTGGCGCATATCACTTCCATCTACATTCATTACAAATATTTCCATGTGTGTAGGAGCTACCAATCCTTGAGCTAATAATTCTTTATACTCAATTGTATCTTTGCCCTGCGGTCGATTTGCACGAAATACTATTTTACTTCCATCCGGTGAAAAAAATGCACCACCATCATAACCAAGTGTGTGTGTTAATTGTTTTACATTTTTTCCATTCAAATCCATTATATACAAGTCCAAATCGCCATTACGTGTAGAAGTAAACAATATTTTATCTCCCTTAGGTGAAACAACAGCCTCAGCATCATAACCCGGATTATTGGTTAGTTGTTTTACAATTTTACCTTTTTCATCTCCTATAAAAATATCATAATTAGGATCTATTGACCATAAGTAACGCCCTTTGGTATCCGGTGCTGGCGGACATTCTTTACCTCCTTTAAAAGTAGAAGCGTAAATTATTTTTTTGCCATCAGGCATATAATAGCTGCAAGTTGTTCTTCCTTCGCCATTACTTACAGGCATTGGTTGATAAATTCTATTTTCGGCAGCTTCCTCTATATCCATCCAAAATATTTGGTCGCATTTTAAGCCCCACACCGGATTATTGCTTTGAAAAGTAAGTTTCTTACCATCAAAACTGAAATAGGCTTCGGCATTATCGCCACCAAAAGTAAGTTGGCGTATGTTTTTAAAGTGCTTTTCGTTTGGATTTTGTTTTACTACATCTGTAGTGTGTGATGCAGTGCCATGTGCCTTGTCTTGTGCAGTAACTATTGAACTTGCAAATAGTACAGTTAAGAATAATCCTATATTTTTCATGGCGCAAAGGTAATTGAATTAAATTTATGTTTTACTCAATAATTTAGGCGTAACATACACATTACAAAGCACAACAATCACAAAACAAAGTGATTGTAAAATATAAGTCATATTGTGATTTATCATTTTCAATCAATTAATTAATAAATGAGTTAATTAAACCGTTGTGTTATTTGCTTACATAAATATTACAGCGAACTTTATTAATAACACATATAATTGCAACTGTGCTCAAAAAAACTCTAACTACAATTATTGTATTTGCATTAAGCTGGCTTTTATGTAATGTATCTGTTGCACAAAACATACATTCCTTGAATATTGTAGTGCTGGATAGTAATAATTTACTACCACTTGAGGCAGTTAGTATTACACTTCCTCAATATCATTATTATAAGCAAAGCAATGAAAAAGGAGAAGTTAAAATCGATTCATTGCTTGGAGGCTGGACTACCATTCAATGTAGTTTTGTTGGTTACAACCCATACACAACAAGCATCTATTTAGATAAAAAAAACACTTCACTTAAAATATTACTTTGCCCACTACACACCCATCTACACGAAGTAGAAATATTTGCTCATACTGACGAAACCGAAGGCCTATCCATACAAAACAAAAACAAAATTGATCCTTTATGGATTGAAAGAAATATTGGTAATACAATTACCGATTTACTAAAAATTTTACCCGGTGTAAGCGTGTTAAGCTCGGGACCAAATATTTCAAAGCCAATTATCAGAGGAATGTATGGCGCACGATTAGTAGTATTAAACAATAACATAAAACAAGAAGGGCAACAGTGGGGCGAAGAACACGGATTAGAGATTGACCCTTTTTCAGGAACAGCCATTGAGGTAATAAAAGGTGCCGCAGCTATTGAGTATGGAGCAAATTCTATTGGTGGTGTTATTAAATACCAACCCAAGCCGTTTAAAACCAGCAATGGAATAAATGGCATGGTATTAATGAACGGAGCTACAAACAATGGATTGGCATCGGGCTCATTATTTGTGGAAGGAAAAAGTGGAAACAAACATCAATTGAGCTGGCGTACACAAGCCACTTTCAGAAAAGCAGGTGATGCAAGAGCAGCCGACTATGTACTCTCAAACACTGCTTTTACTGATTATGGAATAAATTATACAATACACTATCAGTACAAAAACTTTCATTTTGAAGGCTCGCAAAGTATTTGGAGAAGTTCATTAGGTATATTACGTGCTGCACACATTGGCAACATTACCGACTTATATGCAGCAATTAAAAACAAGCAACCCGCATATATTGCTCCCTTTGGATACAAAATTGAAAACCCCAAACAAGAGCTTGCACATGTAGTATCCGGATTAAAAATCCATTACGAATTGCTTAATGGCTCACAAATTGTAATTCAATACAGTTTTCAGGATAACAATAGAGAAGAATATGACCGACCCCCACAATGGTCATCAAGTGTAAATAACCAGAGAGCTTTATATGATTTACACTTAACAACAAGTTTAGCCGAACTAAAATTTGAACATGCAAAATGGAGAAACACCAAAGGAGTTTGGGGACTTTCATGGATGAATCAAGGAAATGTAAGTAGTGGTATTTTACCTTTAATTCCTAATTATCGCTTGTACAATTCAGGTATTTATGCAATTGAAAAATGGCAGCATAAAAAAATATCAGCAGAAGCCGGAATACGATACGATTGGCTCAACCAAACAGCATACACACGAACAAATAATAGCATTATAAGCAAACCAAACGCTTATGCGTATGTTTCATTTTCAAGCGGAATAGCTTATTGGATTAACGAAAGTTTGAAAATACAAGGCAACATTGCTTCATCATGGCGTGCACCAAACATGAATGAACTATACAGCAATGGGCTACACAGCGGAATTGGTGCTTATGAAACCGGTAACGAAAATTTAAAAACAGAATCGAGTATTAACAAGGAAATTACTTTTTCTGTAATTAAAAATACTTGGCAAAGCGATTTTTCAATTTTCAGAAATGACATGAAACAATACATATACAAAGAGCCTTTAGCTCAACCGGTAGTAACTATTAGAGGCTCTTTCCCTAATTTTGTTTACAAACAAAATGATGCCGTATTTAGTGGAGTTGAATATTCAGGCAAAATAAATTGGAGTAAATCATGGAATTTATCCGCACAAGCCGGTTTATTATATGCAATAAATGCCGATAACAATTTGCCTCTTATATTTATTCCTGCCAATCGAGTTTCACTTATGCTTACTTATCAAAAAGAAGAATTTTGGAAACTTAATGATGTGTATATACAATTCGCTCCAACATTTGTTGCACACCAGAGCCGATACCCATCGGGTATTGATTTTATTCCGCCACCACCAGCCTATAATTTATATGCATTGCATTTTGGCTTTGATACACATTTAAAAAAACAACACATACATTGGAATTTTTCCATTCAAAATTTATTAAACACTTCGTATCGCGATTATTTAAGCAGGTCTAGATACTTTGCAGACGACACAGGAATAAATTTTATACTTAGAATTTCAGTTCCATTTTCAATATATCAAACAAAACAATGATTAAACACGTATTATTTTTAGCATCTATTTTAACTTTTGCAGCATGTAACAAAACCGATGAATTACCGGAAAACCCAAAAGAACATAATGAGCAAGAAATGATTACCACAATTCAACTCATTGGAGGCGTAATGGATAATTCAAACGATACGCTGCATCACTTTACAGCAACATGGAGCGACCCGGACGGTGCAGGAGGTAATTTACCAACAATTGATACTTTAGTGTTAGACACCGGAGTGTTTTATTGGGTAAATGTTGTACTGCTTAATACCACAAAAAATCCAATTGATACAATTTCAAATGAAGTGTATGAAGAACGCAATGTGCATCAATTCTTTTATACGTTATCAGAAAATTTAGAAAATAAAGTAAAGCTTAATATTTTAGATTTTGACAACAATACTCCTCCCCTACCGGTTGGTTTAAGTATTACACTAAATACCAAAACAAACACCACATATAGCTTGCCAATATTAGGAAGTCTTCGCGTACAACTAAGCCATTATGATGGTGTACCTAAAACAAACGCTCCATCTAACGAAACGGATTTGGATGTTGTGTTTCCTGTTAAACTACGTGATAGGTAATACTTAATTTACGCTGAACTAAATATTAGTTTTAAATAACTTAACCGCGATAGCCAATAAAACTATCCCGAAGAATTTTCTTACCAATATCAATCCTGATTTTCCTAAAATACGCTCAATGTGCTTGGTTGATTTTAATACAGCATACACAATAATTAAATTAAGCACAATAGCAGCTACAATATTTTGCATTTGATAAACAGCTTTTAATGAAATGATAGTAGTAAGTGTACCACTTCCGGCTATTATAGGAAAAGCTATAGGAATAATGCTTCCTGATTTTTCATCCGGATCGTTGCGAAACAAATCTATTCCCAATATCATCTCAATAGCAATAATAAAAATAACGATAGAACCTGCAACAGCAAAAGAAGAAATATCAATGCCAAACAAATGCAATAAGTTTTCGCCTACAAACAAAAAAACTAACATTAAAAAACCGGCAGCAATAGTAGCTTTCTCCGATTCAACATGTTTCACTTTTTTTCGAATGGATAAAATAATAGGAATTGCACCCAAAATATCAATCATAGCGAAAAGAGTAAGTGTGGCAGTAATTATTTCCTGAAACGATAAAAAATTCATTTGGCAAAGATAGAAGTAAAAATTTTCAACCGAAAAAGCATAATAAAAAGTAATGCCAAATAAATTTATTTGCTAAGATGTAATGCAGAGTGTATTTTTTACCCCAAATAAAACATGTAAAGATATGGCACTACTATCAGGCAAAACAGCACTTGTTACAGGAGCAACACGTGGAATAGGAAAAGGCATTGCGCTTAAATTGGCTCAAAACGGAGCAAATATTGCTTTCACTTTTGTAAGTTCGGTAGAAAAAGCAAAGGCATTTGAAGACGAATTAAATGCAATGGGAATTAAAGCAAAAGGCTACCAAAGCAATGCTGCTGAGTTTGCAGAAGGAGAACGATTAATAGATGAAATAATTAAAGAGTTCGGTACAATAGATGTATTGGTAAACAATGCCGGAATAACTCGCGATAATTTATTGATGCGCATGACAGAACAAATGTGGGATGATGTAATGGACACAAATCTTAAATCGGCATTTGCATTAATTAAAGCCATACAACGACCTATGATGAAGGCACGAAGTGGTTCAATAATTAATATTACATCTGTAGTAGGTGTTACCGGAAATGCAGGTCAGGCTAACTATGCTGCATCCAAAGCAGGTATGATAGGCTTAACCAAATCCGTTGCAAAAGAATTGGGTTCACGCAATATACGTTGCAATGCCATAGCACCGGGATTTATTGAAACTGAAATGACAGAAGCATTAGCGGAAGATGTGCGTGCAGAATGGGTTAAAGGTATTCCGCTTAAACGAGGTGGAACACCCGAAGATGTTGCAAATACCGTTTTGTTTTTAGCATCGGATATGTCTGCATATCTTACCGGACAAACCATTTGTGTTGATGGTGGCATGGTTATGCAATAGTTGTTTTTAACACATTCTTTTTATGCTTACTGAATATCCTTTTTGGATAACGATTATCTGTATTTTAATTGCTGCTGCCGGTGCCTGGTTACTTTATTGGTTTAATCCGGTATCGGTAAGTGGTAAATACGCTCCAATAACTCAAAAAATTTTAACCGGTTTTCGTTTTGTAAGTATATTTTTTATTTCATTTTTATTGGTAGGCCCGTTAATTGAAAGAATAACTACCGACACACAAAAACCTATTGTGCTTTTTGCTGTTGATAATTCCATGTCGATGACAATAGGACAAGATTCAACGATATTGAAACAAAAACTAACAGATGAAATTACTTCATTGAAAAACAAATTAGGAAACGACTTTGAAGTAAACACTGTAACTATAGGAGAAGATATAAAACAAACCAACAATTTAACTTTTACCGAAAAGAAAAGTAATTTAAGTGCACTATATACTGCCGCAAAAAATAAATATGATGGCAACAACTTATCGGCAATAATTTTAGCATCAGACGGGTTATACAATGTAGGAGAAAATCCTTTAATGGAAGCTTCATCACTTAGAGTTCCTACATACGCAATTGCACTTGGCGATACCGTACAACACAAAGATGTGCAAATAAAAAATGTTCGTTCCAATTTGTATGTTTTCAAAAACAACACCTTTCCCGTTCAGGTGGATGTTGCTGCCTTTGCAGCATCCGGAAACACAACAACTATTAAAGTAATACAAAATGGCAAAGTAGTTTCTACACAGCAATTGGTACTTTCTGAAAATTATTTTAAGACTATTACATTCGAATTAGCAACAGATGAAAACGAGATTCAACACATTATTATAGAAGCATCAGCATTGAGTGGTGAAATAAGTTTAGCAAATAATCGTGCAGATGTATTTATACAAGTATTAAATAATAAACAAAAAATAGCATTAATAGCTTACGCTCCTCATCCGGATATTGCTGCGTATAAAAAAGCTATTACACACCATCAACAATACACATTGGATGTTTTCATTGCAACACAAAATCAATCTCCATCAAAAATAGATGACTATAATTTGGTTATCTTTCATCAATTACCATCATGGAATGGTATTGGAATAAATCAAATACGTAATTGCAAAGAAAAAGAAGTACCTATTTTATACATACTGGGTGCACAAACCAATATTGGAGCATTAAACCAGATAGAGCCCAATATGGCTATTACCGGAAACAGGGGTAATTTTAATGAAGCATTACCTGTATTTCAAAACGATTTCAGTTTATTTACACTTACCGAAGAAGAAAAAGAGCAGTTTAAAAAATATCCTCCATTAATTACACCATACGGAAATTACGCATACAAAGGAGCAGCAGAAACATTGTTTAAACAGCAAATTGGATATGTAAAAACAGATTATCCATTAATACTTTTTGCTAAAGGCGAAAAAGAGAAAAATGCTTTTATAATGGGCGAAGGTTTTTGGAAGTGGTATTTGCATGATAAAGCGATAAGCGAACATAAAAATACTTCAACACTAATTGGAAACATAACGCAATATTTAACCGGAAAGAAAAACAAAAATCGTTTTAGGTTAAACCACAAAAACGAACTGGACGAAGGCGAACAATTGCAATTTACAGCCGAATTATATAACGACAATTATCAGTTGGTAAATACCCCTGAAGTAAGCCTACAAATAAAAGACAGCAAAGGAAAAAGCTATCCTTTTTTATTTACTAGAATGCAAGATAACTATTCATTAAACGCTGGAACTTTTGAATCGGGAAACTTTACATAGGAGGCAAAAGCTAAGCTTGGTAATACAGAGTTTTCCAAAAAAGGACTATTTATAATCAAAC
>JACFNJ010000070.1 GCA_019454865.1 Bacteroidia bacterium | reverse complement strand
GTGCACATACCAAGGTGTTACACTACACTAATGGATTACGAATTGTTAAAAACAATTTATTTGAAACCCCACCGCTATTTAAAATGATACAACAACAAAGCAACAGCACTTGGCATGAAATGTATAAAGTGTTTAATATGGGAAGTTTATTAGAGTTTTATACTAACGAAAAAACAGCAGAAGATTTAATAGCCATAGCTAAAAATGTAGGAATTGATGCACAAATTATAGGCTATGTTGAATCAACACCTAAAAAAGAAGTTGTAATTAAATCGGAAAACGGAGAGTTTGTTTACTAATTTTCTCTAAAAGATATAGCTTGGTTAATTAGAAAAAACATATTGAATAATATTAGCACCCATTTGTAAAGCTTTCTGCCGTATAGGTTCAGGGTCGTTATACACATCTTGATCTTCCCAGCCATTACCCAAATCGCACTCATACGAATAAAAACAAACCAACCGTCCTTTATAGATTAAACCAAAACCTTGTGGAGGCTTTCCGTTGTGCTCATGCACTTTGGGCAATCCATTTGCAAAGTTGTATTTTTGATGATAAATGGGATGACTAAACGGTAACTCTATAAACTCCAACTCAGGAAAAACTTTTTTCATTTCTCTTCTAAAAAATTTATCCAATCCGTAATTATCATCTGCATGCAAAAAACCACCGGCTATTAAATAATTACGCAGGTTTTGCACTTCTTGATTATTAAAAACAATATTGCCATGTCCGGTTAAATGCACAAAAGCATAATTAAAAATATCCGGACTGCCTACTTCCACAATATCCTCCTCTGCATAAATTCCTGTACCTATATTTTGATTGCAAAAACGAATAAGATTTGGCAAAGAAGTTTTGTTTGCATACCAATCGCCTCCACCGCTATATTTTAATTTAGCAATTTTTACCGTAGCCGGAGCAAAACTCATTAAGCTTGGAAATACTAGTAAACTAAAAATTAAAAGTTTTTTCATTTTCAATTACGAATGTAATGCTTTAATAGCCATAACGCCATATAATGCTGCTGTTTCAGTTCGCAAAATTGTAGCACCAAAGGATACCGGTACAAATCCCGATTGCAAACATGCGTTTATTTCTTGAGTAGTAAAATCACCTTCCGGTCCTATCAATACCGTAAAATATTTTTCCTGCTTATCGAGCATATTCGAAAAAAGTTGCGTTTTATCCGCTTGGCACCAAGCTACATATTTTGCACCTGTTGGCGGTTGTTGAATAATTTCTTTCAAGCTTTTTAATTCATTTATTTTTGGCAAATACCATTGTTTGCTTTGTTTCATTGCACTTATTGCAATTTTCAAGCACCTATCCATATTCACTTTATTGCGTTCACTATTTTCGGTTTCAATAAAAGTAATTTCATCAATACCCACCTCCGTTGCTTTTTCAATAAACCACTCCACTCTCTCCATATTTTTGGTAGGTGCTATCATTATATGCAAATAATATTGCCTCCCTGAAGACTCTTCACGCAAAAACTGCTCAACAGAAACAATCTGCAAAACGCATTTTTTGGGATGATTATCGGTAATTTGTGCGGTTGCCAACTTGCCATTTCCGTCAGCCAAAAATATTTTATCGCCATTTTGTAATCGTAGTACCCGAACACAATGTTTTGACTCTTCTTCGCTTAGTGTAATAAATGGAAGGGTTATATCGGGTTGATAAAAAACGTGCATGTGCGAATATAAGCGAGTTCGGATTTTTACCCTATTTTTGACAAACATAATCTTTCAAAAAAAATAATATGAAAAAGATTGTAGGAATAATCCCTGCACGATATGCATCATCACGTTTTCCGGGCAAGCCACTAATTGATATTGGCGGTAAAAGCATGATTCAACGCGTATATGAACAATGTTTAAAAACTTCAATACTAAATCATGTAGTAGTAGCTACCGATGATGAACGAATTGCAAGAAAGGTAAACGAATTTGGTGGCAATGTTGTATTAACAGCAAGCCATCACCAAAGCGGTACCGACCGTTGTGCCGAAGCATTAAGCAAACTTAACAATACGTATGACGTGGTAATAAACATACAAGGCGATGAACCATTTATTAACCCTAAACAAATTGAACTTTTAGCAGAAGCTTTTTTAAATCCACATACAGAAATTGCATCTTTAATTAAAGAAATAACTGCTGAGGAAGAAATTAACAATCCCAATGTTGTGAAAGCAATTTTTAATAAGTTGGATGAAGCAATATATTTTTCACGCTCACCCATTCCATACAAAAGAAACAAAGATTTTCCTACACACTATTACAAGCACATCGGAATATATGCATATCGTGCAGATGTATTACCAAAACTTACACAGCTTAAAATGGGCACACTTGAACAAATTGAAAGCTTAGAACAATTACGCTGGATAGAAAATAGGTTAGTTATACGATTATGCAAAACCGACTTAGAAACCATAGCAGTAGATACTCCGGAAGATTTAGAAAGAATTTTAAAAACACTATAACGCTGTATCAATTACAGTATGTGGGCTTTCTGCACTTACCCACAGCCGTGTTTAAAAGTTGTTTTTACAAACTTTGTAGTGTTACTTTTTAACCACTGAAATTTTGCTACCTTTGTATCCCATATAGTTGAAAATGCTATATGGTTTGCGGGATAACCCAATCAACCCATATTTCCTTTTCTAATTATTAATCCGCAGTAAAAAAAACAGCAATATGCAAAACCCAAAATATATTTTTGTTACCGGTGGTGTAACATCGTCATTAGGAAAAGGAATTATTTCTGCTTCGTTAGCAAAGCTTTTACAAGCACGCGGATATTCGGTAACAATACAAAAATTTGACCCATACATAAATGTTGACCCGGGAACACTTAACCCGTATGAGCATGGTGAATGTTTTGTTACTGATGACGGTGCAGAAACAGACTTGGATTTGGGGCATTACGAACGGTTTTTAAACACACCTACCTCCCAGGCAAACAATGTAACAACCGGGCGCATTTATCAATATGTAATTGAGAAAGAACGTGAGGGAGCATTTTTAGGTAAAACGGTACAAGTTATTCCGCACATTACGGATGAAATAAAGCGAAGAATGAAGCTTATTGGCGAAACCGGTAAGTATGAAATAATCATTACCGAATTGGGTGGAACTGTAGGTGATATTGAATCATTACCATACATAGAAGCTGTACGACAATTACGTTGGGAGTTAAAGCAAGAAGATTGTATTGTAGTGCATCTTACCTTATTGCCTTACTTAGCTACATCGCACGAGCTTAAAACAAAACCTACACAGCATTCGGTTAAACTATTATTGGAATCAGGTATCCAGCCCGATATATTGGTGTGTCGTTCTGAGCATCCGATAAGTAAAGAGATTAAAAAGAAAATTGCATTGTTCTGTAACGTAACACCAAATGCTGTAATTGAAGCATTGGATATGCCTACTATTTATGATGTTCCGATTGCAATGCAAAAAGAAAAATTAGACAAAACAGTATTGGGCAAACTAAAGCTATCATCCAAAAACGAACCCGATATGGATAGTTGGTTAAACTTTTTAACAAAACACAAAAATCCGAAACACGAAGTAAAAGTTGGACTGATAGGAAAATATGTTGAGTTACCAGATGCCTATAAAAGTATAATTGAAGCTTTTGTACATGCAGGAGCAAGTAATGAGTGTAAAGTAAAATTAGAATACATACACAGCGAATTAATAACGGATGAAAATGCAAATCAAAAGCTTGGCCATTTGGATGGAATATTAGTAGCACCGGGATTTGGAGGCAGAGGAATAGATGGAAAAATTATTGCTGTAAAATACGCACGTGAAAACAAAATTCCGTTTTTTGGTATATGCTTAGGTATGCAAATAAGTGTGATTGAATTTGCGCGCAATGTATTAGGCTATAAGGATGCACACAGTACAGAAATGAATGCTAAAACAAAATTTCCGGTTATTGACCTAATGCCTGACCAAAAGAAAATTACTTCAAAAGGTGGAACAATGCGCCTTGGTGCATATACCTGCGAACTTAGTAAAGACAGCAAGGCATATAAAGCATACGATAAAACTAAAATTACCGAACGCCATCGCCATCGTTATGAGTTTAACAGTAAATTTGCAAAGGACTTTGAAAAATCAGGCATGCACATTACAGGCATAAATCCTGACACAAAACTTGCCGAAATAGTTGAAGTAAAAGATCATCCTTTCTTTGTTGGAGTACAATTTCATCCGGAGTATAAAAGTACAGTTTTAACTCCGCACCCGCTTTTTGTAAAATTTATAAAAGCAGCCGTTGAGTATAGCAATAGCTAAACTTTGGGTAATATTATAGGGTTAATAACCAAAATTAATATTTTCAAAGCATTGGGTGGCGGTTGGAATTAATAATTTAGTTTAACAAAAAAAGTAAAACAAAAGCTCCGGAATAGAAAATTTCGGGGCTTATTACATTTAAATCAACTGTTTTAGAAAAAGTAAATAACAATTTCTATGACAAACTTTTCTTCTCGGTTTCGTAGCTATTTGTTTTAGAAAATTAATTTCAACTGTGCAAACTATTGAAGTCGGATTTTATATTGTTTATGATTGATTGAAATTTTTGAATATAGTATAACAGCTACCAATGTTTGTGTAATGTTGCATTGTCCGAAGATGATTTTATGTGTACGTTAAAATGCTTCTTTCACTATGAAGCTTTCTGCAATGCCCAAAGAATATAGTTGTTTTTCTACCGCTTGCATCATTGGTTCCGGCCCGCAGAGATAGAAATATTTGGTATGTTCGTTTATGTGTTTTTTTATCAGGTCTGCCGAAATATATCCGTGTTCATAATTCTTGATTTTTTCGTCAGATAGTATGTTGATGAAATTGTCCCCCAAGAGTTGTTGGAATTTGTCTTCATGGATAATATCCGCTTTGGTTTTGTTGGCAAAAATGAGTTTGTTATTTCCGATTTTGTTCTCCTTTTCAAGTTGTTTTAAAATAGCAATGAAAGGGGTAATACCTGCTCCTCCTGCAATAAAAATGCCCTCACCTTTGTAAGTTATATCTCCAAATACATCATGAATTAACAACTCATCTCCTTTAACAAGTGAGAGAAACTGTTGTGTTACTCCATTATGAGTTGGATAGGTTTTAATGACAAATTCAATGTGCACATCGTTGGGTAAAGAAGTAAATGTAAATGCTCTTAATTCCTGTTCCCAATTTTGTTTATTGATAGATATGTCAATCGCTTGTCCGGGTTGATAGTTTAGTGTTGCCGGTTTTTCGGCAACAACTTTTATAACATCGTGTGTAAGATGTGTAATAGCTATTATTTTAACTCTTTCCATTATAATTTATTATTGTATTGAATGTGATTTAGAAATTCTTGTCTGACAGCTTCGTTCTCAAACTGTCCTGAATAATGAGCCGTAAGCGTTGTACTGTTTGTGTCCTTAATTCCTCTGGATGCTACACACAAATGATCGGCTTCAATAAAAACCGCTACATCATTATGTTGCAGTGCTTCTTTTAATGCTTCTGAAATTTGAATAGTCAAACGTTCCTGTACTTGCGGACGTTTTGCATAATATTGCACTAGTCGGTTAATTTTTGATAAGCCAATTACTTGTTTGTTGGGTATGTAAGCTACATGTACCTTACCTATAATTGGCACAAAATGATGTTCGCAATTTGAGTACAACGTAATGTCTTTTTCAATCAGCATTTTTTTGTAGCCGTATTTGTTTTCAAAAAGGCTGATATCGGGTTTGTTGATAGGATTTAATCCGCTGAACATTTCTTTTACAAACATTTTGGCTACTCGTTTTGGTGTTCCGCACAAACTATCATCACAAAGATTAAGTCCAAGTGTATTCATTATTTGAGCAAAATGATGTTCAATTATGTTCATCTTTACGTTGTCGCTTAATTCAAAAGCATCACTGCGAATGGGTGTATCTGTTATGGTTTCCCCCAAGTCAATATTTATTAGTTCTTTCATAAAATAATTAGAGTTCGGTTATAATATTCATCACCCTTTCTGTAAAAGGATTACAGTAGCATAAATTAAATTCAAATAATTCTTCTGCCGAGTATGATTTTTCTATTTCGGTTCGCAACATAGTTTTAGCTCTGTTTAAACGTACTTTTACGTTAGGCTCGCTGATATTTAACATTTCTGCAGTTTCTGCAACACTTAGACCGTTTATTTCCCGTAGCGAAAAAACCATTCGGTAATCTTCGGAAAGTCTAGAAAGTGATGTTTCTATAATACTCCCCAATTCACGACTATGAATTTGTTTTTCAGTGTAGTTATTTGAATTGCTGAACATTGGTGTTACATTTTCATTGATAGTTTCGTTTGTAAATTCATTCTTAAAACTAAATTTTTGTTTTCTTCGATAGCAATTATTAAGCATTATCTTAATTATCCAAGTTTTAAAATTTGAACGCTGCTCAAATTGAGACAGATTTTTGAATGCATCAACATAAGTGTCTTGCATTAAATCCTGTGTGTCCTCGTGATTAAAATTATACGATCTTCCTACTTTGTACAGATAGGAATTGAACCGCCTTACAATAATTTCATAAAGCGGTTTATCTCCATTTAAAATACGATTGATAATTTCAACCTCTGATAATTGTTCAAATTGTTTTAGTGTCATTATTCTATTACTTTAGAAATTTTCGCCATGGATAAGGCAGCAATAGCCATTACAATGTCACGTACTGCTACATCAACATAATTGAAGCTAATTAGAAATGCCAATGCTATAACTGTTAACCAGCCTGCAACAATGTAACCGCCAATTTCGGTTTTTTTCAGCACAATAATACCTGCTATAATTTCGATAACACCCACAATCATCATAAAAACCGAAGCAGAAAACGGTAATAGGCTTTCAATTGACGGATTGATATATTGTGTCCAATCTGTAAGCAAGTTAGTAAATTTGTCTGCACCTGCTACAATTGGCACAATTGTGAATGTGTACTTTAACAAGTTGAATGCTTGTGTCAGCGAGTGACTACTAATTTTATTTTCCATTTTTTCTTTTTTTAAGTTGTTACAGTCTATTAGAGTAAATGAAAAACTGAAAGGTTACAAAAAAATTTATCGGTTATGATTGTTTGGTAATTGCCACTAACTTAAACTATTTATACAAGTATAATTAACCATCTTATAATCAAATTTATTGAAAACGTATTTTTCATCGCAAGGAGTATATCTTAAACGAAAAAACAGCTGATGAATATTTCTGAATTAGGCTTACATTAAAATTAAAATAATCGACATCCGTAAGCTGTGAAGATTTTATTTCTCCTGCCATCAACAGCAAACCTTATGTAGTTTGTTGAGATGGTGGAAATTCAGGCAAAGCTACGGTTATGAAGTATGTTGGCAATACAACAACTAACAAAGTAACACAAAACAACATCACAACGATTTATCCTAACCCTACAAACAGCTCGTTGAACATTGAAGTAACAGAAACATTGAAAATCAAAATTATAAATATGCTTGGAGCAACAGTTTATACAAATAAGCTAAATTCGGGTAACAACACCATTGATGTAAGTATATTAACAAAGAGCATTTATTTAATTCAATCTTATAATGACGGTAGTGTATAATTTGTTAAGGAGTAGATTTTGCTTTGCATAAAAATAATTAGTTAAATGTCTGCCGTAGAAATCGTCAGACATTTAATTTAAATACACAGCCGCTATAGTGTCCGCTAAAATTATTTACTTAAATACATACTCTTCTGCTTTGTCCACTGACGGAAAATAGGGTCTTGCAAATCTTTTATAAAGCGAATAGCCTCACCGGTTGATTTCATTTCAGGTCCTAATTCTTTATTTACACCTTCAAATTTATTGAATGAAAATACAGGTTCTTTTATTGCGTATCCTTTCAATTTTGGTTCGAATGTGAAATCTTTTAATTTATTATTACCAAGCATAACTTTTACAGCAATGTTTATGTAAGGTATCTGGTGTGCTTTGGCAATAAATGGCACTGTTCTGGATGCACGCGGATTTGCCTCAATTACATAAACTTTTTCATCTTTCACTGCAAATTGAATATTTAGTAATCCAACTATATTCATACTTTTTGCAAGTTTATGGGCATAGTCTTGCATTTGGTTTATTACGTTTTCACTTAAACTGTATGGTGGCAATACTGCGCTTGAATCTCCGGAGTGTATTCCGGCAGGTTCTATATGCTCCATGATGCCAACAATTTGAACATCCTCGCCATCACATATCAGGTCTATTTCTGTTTCCTCAGCCCTATCCAAGAAATGATCTATCAAAACACGATTGCCCGGTAAATCACCTAGTAGTTCAATAACTGCTCGCTCTAAGTCTTCATCATTTATCACAATTTTCATTCCTTGTCCTCCCAACACGTAACTCGGCCGAACCAATACCGGATAGCCCACTTCATTGGCAACTTTTATGGCTTCTTCAGCATCTTCAGCAACACCATATCGCGGATAAGGAATATTTAATTCTTTTAATAAATCTGAAAATGAACCGCGATCTTCGGAAAGATCCATGCTTGAATAATCTGTTCCTATAATTTTTATTCCGTGTTCATGCAGTTTTTTTGCAAGTTTTAATGCTGTTTGCCCGCCAAGTTGAACTACAACACCTTCAGGTTTTTCATGCTCAATAATATCTAACAAGTGCTCCCAAAATACCGGTTCAAAATACAACTTATCTGCTGTTGTAAAATCGGTACTTACAGTTTCGGGATTACAATTAATCATTATGGTTTCGTAGCCACATTCTTTAGCAGCTAGCAATCCATGCACACAACTGTAATCAAACTCTATGCCTTGCCCAATTCGATTAGGCCCTGAGCCCAGTACAATTATTTTCTTTTTATCGCTTACTTCACTTTCATTTTCTCCATCGTAGGTAGAGTAAAAATAATTAGTAGGTGAAAAAAACTCAGCAGCACAAGTATCTACAGTTTTAAAACTCCTAATCAATCCCATTTCTTTGCGTAATTCTCTAACATCCTCTTCGGTAGTGTCTGCGCCTAACAACCAGGCTATTTGCACATCACTATATCCTTTTTGCTTTAACTCTATCATCAAATCACGTGGTATGTTTCGAAGATGAAAACGTCTGGTATCGCTTTCAATCTTTGCCAATTCATTTATTTGATTCAAGTACCAACGATCTATTTTTGTTAGCTTTTCGATAGATGAAATTGGAACACCTAAACTTAACGCATCTTTAACGGCAAACAATCTGTCCCAACTCGGATTTTTTAGTTTCTCTACTATCTCTTCTAAGTTTCTGCTTTGATAACCATCAGCACCCAAGCCGTTTCTTTTTATTTCTAACGATTGACAAGCTTTTTGCAATGCCTCTATAAATGTACGACCAATACCCATTACCTCGCCAACTGATTTCATTTGTAAGCCCAATGTTTTATCGGCACCTTTAAATTTATCAAAATTAAAACGAGGAATTTTTACTATTACATAATCCAATGCCGGCTCAAAAAGTGCAGATGTAGTTTGGGTAACAGGATTTTTTAATTCATCCAGCGTATAACCTATTGCCAGCTTGGTAGCAATTTTTGCAATTGGGTAGCCTGTAGCCTTTGATGCTAATGCCGAAGAACGTGAAACACGCGGATTAATTTCAATAGCTATTATGTCTTCATTATCTGGACTTACTGAAAACTGCACATTACATCCTCCATTAAAATTGCCAATGCTGCGCATCATGTGTATTGCCATGTTACGCATTTTTTGGTATGTTGTATCACTTAGTGTCATAGCCGGAGCAACAGTAATGGAATCTCCGGTATGAATGCCCATTGGGTCAAAGTTTTCAATAACACATATTACAACTACATTATCGTTTTTATCGCGCAATAATTCAAGCTCGTATTCTTTCCAGCCAAATACTGCTTTTTCTACCAATACTTCATGAGTTGGTGATGCAGACAATCCTCTTTGTAATGCGGAGTCTAACTCTTCTTTTTTCCATACAAATCCTCCGCCTGTACCGCCCAATGTGTAGGATGGGCGAATTACTAACGGGAAACCGATTTCTTGTGCTATTTCTTTACCTTCTAAAAAGGAATTGGCAACGCGTGAAGGAGCAACTCCAACACCTATTTCAATCATTTTTTGACGAAAGGCTTCTCTGTTTTCTGTAGTTTCTATGGCTTTTGTATCAACTCCTATTAACCGTACTCCATACTTTTCCCAAAGCCCTATATCTTCACATTCTATTGCAAGGTTTAATGCTGTTTGTCCGCCCATAGTTGGTAAAACTGCATCTATCTTTCGTTCTTGTAATATTTTTTCAATGCTTTCAGGTTCCAAAGGCAACAAATAAACATGGTCAGCTGTTACCGGATCAGTCATTATAGTAGCCGGATTGGAGTTGATTAGCGATACTTCTATCCCCTCTTCTTTTAATGAGCGGGCTGCTTGGCTACCCGAATAATCAAACTCACAAGCTTGTCCGATAATAATTGGTCCGCTTCCGATAATCAGAACAGATTTAATGCTTTGGTCTTTTGGCATGATGTACTTTAGTTGTTAAAATATTGAATGAACATACATTTAAAGCTACCAGAAAATAGGAATAGCTAAAAATTGGGCAAAGATAAAAGAAAGCTAAAGTTTACAAAATTGTGTGTTCAAAAAAACATACTTAAAGTATGTAGCAATTTTATGCTGTAAATTTATACCCAACGCCTCTAATACTAAGTATATGTTTAGGTTTTTTGGGGTCGGTTTCAAAATATTTACGCAAGGATAAAATAAAATTATCTATAGTTCGGGTATTGGGTATAACGGTATAATC
>JACFNJ010000069.1:4695-10914 GCA_019454865.1 Bacteroidia bacterium | reverse complement strand
GCAAGTTACTGTCACATAATAATTGTATGTGTGTTAGTTCAGTTTCAAGTTGGTTTACATCCTTTTCATCTGCTACACTTTCTAGCACAACCAATACATCGCCTTTGTTTACAATAGACTCATCATTGACTAATTTTTTAACAATGCGCCCATTAACTTTAGCAATTAATCCTTTTGGCGGATTACTACTGCTTAATTTAAATTCACCTTCCAAAGTATCGGGGGCTTTGATGAAGTATAATATAACGATAACAATCAGCCCAAGTAAGAAAAGAAAAGTCATGCCATAACGCAACATGAAACTCAGTCTCCGATTAAGTAGATAGTTTATATTCTCGTTCCGTTGATATAGTCTTTCTTCGCTCATTTTAATTCCCCAACTCTAATTGATTTTTAACTAGTTCATAGTATTTCCCTTTTTGTGAAGTTAAAGACTGATGATTACCTGTTTCCATTATTTTGCCATTTTCCATCACAATAATTTGGTCTGCATGTTGCACAGTACTTAACCTGTGAGCTATTACTACTACTGTTCTGCCTTCAAAAAATGCATTTAAATTGTCCATTATCTTACGTTCATTGTTGGCATCTAAGCTACTTGTAGCCTCGTCTAAAAAAAGATAACTCGGATTTTTGTACACTGCACGTGCTAACAATATTCGTTGCCTTTGCCCCATACTTACTTGTGTACCATCATTGCCTATTTCCGTTAAATACCCGTTGGGTAAAGTGGATATAAAATCATCAATATTTGCAATTTTACCTGCCTTAATTATAGCACTCATATCAACTTCCAACCCTGAAGCAATATTCTCGGCAATAGTCGTATTAAATAATCGGCCATCTTGCATTACAACACCACAGGTGTCTCGCCAATGTCCGTGATGAAGGTTTTTAAAATGAGTAGACCCTAAAAATATATTTCCTTTTTTCGGTTCATAAAATTTCATAAGTAGTTTTAGCAATGTTGTTTTGCCACTACCACTTGCACCAACTATAGCAGTTATTTTTCCAGCAGGAATTGTAAAACTAATTTCATCAAGTACTGGAGATAAACGCTCACTACCATAAACAAAACTTACATTTTCCAACATGATTGGTTCTTGTTTAGGTATATCATTTAACAAATTTACTGTGGTGTCCGTTTCATCTTTTTGTAATACTACATCGCCAATTCTATCCATACCTATTCTGGCTTGTTGCAGCGAGTTTACTAAGCCGTACAGTTGTTGAATAGGTGAGTTCAATTGCCCTATAATCATGTTAATAGCAAACATGCCACCCAAACTTAAATCGCCATTAATTACTGCGGTAGCTGATGTAAAACTAATAAGAATACTGGTAGCTTGCCCTAATATGCTTCCTCCTATACTTTGAAATTGACCTACATTTAAGTTTACAATTTTTTGTTTGTATAGATTTGCCTGTATTTCTTCCCATTGCCAGCGGTGTTGTTTGGCACTATTGTTTATTTTAATTTCTTGTATGCCTTCCAACATCTCTATTACCTTACTATTTTCTTTGCTACCTAGGTGAAACATTTTATAATCTACCTTTTTTCGGCAAGCTAAAAACAAGTACGTCCACCCAAAACCCAACACTGCACCAATAGAAAAAATAAGCAGAATACCCGGATGATAACCACCAAGTAAAACAACAAGTATAGACATATTGAGCAATGAGAACACTGTACCCAATGAACTAACCGTGAGTAAACTTTCTACTCGCTTATGGTCGCCAATGCGTTGCATTAAATCACCTGTAACGTGGCTATCAAAAAATGGAATACTTAAGTTAAAAAGTTTATAAAAAAAGTCAGAAACCATACCCACGTTTATTCTTGTACCCAAGTGCATCAGTATTTTGGTTTGAATAAACTGAATGAGTATGCTACCTGCAAATACCGCCAATTGTGCCATCAATACCAATTTTACCATGCTTTGGTTGTGCATGTTAACCCCTTTGTCAATCATCGCTTGGGTAAGCATGGGACTTGCAAGCGTTATAGTACTACTTAGTAACATGCCCATAGCTAATTGTACAAAATAGCCTTTGTAAGGTTTAAAATAATGAAGCAAATAATTGATGCCTAATTTCTTTTGTTCACCATCATCTTGCTCTCTGCTAAAAAACTCGGGGGTTGGTTCTAATACCAAAGCGTAACCCAAGGACTGGCCAATTGGATTACTTGTAGTTGTTTGTTTAGCAACTTGTTCGCCTAACTCAACCCTATCAACCCTTTTTTTACTTGTTATCGCCCAATGTTCAATCAATTCCTGCTCCGTAAGCTGTAATAACTCTTTGGCAGGATCGGCAATGTAAAACTTATTTTCACCAAACCACTTGCGCTTATAATCGTACAACACTACAAAATGGTTATTGTCCCAATGCAAAATACTGGGGTGACTTTGTGCTACTTCTTTAAGCTTTTCAATATCTATTTTTACACCTATAGATTTAAAACCAATAGCTTCTGCCGCCTCACTTATACCCAACATGCTTACGCCTGTTTTTATGATATGGCTCTTTTCGCGCAGGTAGTCTATATTATAATTACGACCGAAATATTGGGCAATCATTTTTATACATGATGGACCACAATCCTTTAAACCCAACTGATGATAGTGAGGAAACGACATATTTTAGTCTAAGTTGGGATTTTGTTGAGGAGTATAAACATCGCCAGGCTTTACTAAATTATTAGCGACAGCCCATGCTGTTGCCTGCGCAAGACTTTTAAACTCTAATAATTGCAACATGGCTGCACGATATTGTTCAACCGTGTGTTTTTTTAAGTTCATCAGCTCCCCAATTTCCTCGGTACTTAAGCCTTTGCAACTGTAGGATAATATTTTATGATGATGGGTATTTAACCTATCAACCCTTGGATCTTTATCCTTGCGATGGAGATCAATTACTGACGATTTTTGTTTCCATGTTTCAAACGATTTTTCATCAAAACAAACAAGCTCACTTTCTGCCTTTGCAAGAGTATTTATTAATGATTCTTTATCCTTATGACAATATGCATGTGCTCCAGCATTTTTGGCTTCTACCATGCATTTTAGACTAAACGCATGACTCATAAGTATAAGCTTACCATTGTAATGGTGTTTTAGTAAAATAGTAATAGTATTAACTCCGTTTAGTAATGGCATATGGGCATCTACTAAACAAATATCGGTATTAATATCCTCCGCATTAGCAATGGCATCAATACCACTGTGGTACATTGTATGTACGTTGTAGGCTTTATTCGTTTCTAGCCAGACCTTAATTAAATTTGAGTCTAGATGGCTATCATCTATAATGGTTATTGTTTTCATATTTAAGCAGTACATAAATAAGTAATTACAGGCACAACCGCAATAGAACTTTTTCTATTTTTCTTGTACCAGTAGAATTTCTTCTATTGTTTTTACTTATACTAACTAATAGCATTGTACTACAAAATTTACCTCTACACCCTATTGCGCATAACGGTTGATTGGTAAATGATTTAAATTATTTATTTTTAACCTAAAGTTTTCAGCAGGTTTTGATGTATAAACCGCAAAGACAAATGAAACCTAAAAAATTAAAATTGCAACTTAACAAAGAGACTGTTGCTAATCTAAGCCATACTCAAATGAGTAGAATTAACGGAGGTAATGGGCAGGATTCGGGAACATTTCAGTACCCTGATGACTTGATGTTCAATGATGAGTTAATAGGTGGACAGGTTTATTTCGTTGAATTTGAGATCAAATTATGACAGAGGCAGCGTTCACTGCATCAATTTCTACATGCCACATTTCGGCTTTTACCTGCTGTACAGGAATTGCGTGCTGCCCAACCGTAAATAGAGTGGCTAAGAATGATCCTCCCACGATAATCGCCTAAAATGTTTTGCACCTACGACTATAAATGCGCATGTTCATTTTGGGCAAAAAGATTGTCAAAAATGATTATGTGCATTTTTTTATTTTCACTAATTTCAAAAGGCCAACAACATTTTGCTCCCCTTGATAGTCTAAATATTGTCAATACTCAAAATGAACCTGTCTTTTTCATGACTGGCGAATTACATGGATATTCATCAAATACAGCCGTTGAAGCAAAATTCATATCCTATCTAAGTCAGAATCAATACATGAGAACGATATTGCGTGAAGAGGGCTATGGATATACTTATTTATTGAGAAAATACATAGCTACTAGTGATACATCATTTTTAAATTTATTTATTTCCGATTTCCCATTTAACACATGTGAGACGAAAAGATTTATAAATAAATTAAAGCAGATTAATGATTCTCTACCAGTCAATGATAAATTCATAATTATACCCATTGATGTTACTGAAAATGACAGACTACCATACGCAAAAAGTTTTTTTAACCTTATCATTAAATGGGAAGTTGCCAATCAAACACTAAAACGAGAATTTGACTCATTAATTGGATGTAAATCTTTCCCAAATAATATGTCAGATATAAAGCAATCTCTTTTAAATTATCGTTGCGGGTTTGACTACACTTTTGAGCTAGACAGTATTGTTAATTCTTATATTATTTGGCAGAAAATGAAAAAAACGGTGTATAAACAACGTCAATATTATCTCTATGAAAACATTTTAAAGGTACAATCCAATTTTAAAGGTAACGTATACATAAATTTCGGAAATTCACACACATTTATTAGGCCAAAGCACACAGCATATTATCTTAAAAATGACCCCAATTTTAGGTATAGACTCTTAATTGCTAACCCGTACTATTTTAATTGCATAAATAGATATTCAAACACCCATAGGCAATATTCAACTAAAAGTGAAGGTTATTTCCATAAAAGATATTTCAATCGAAATATAAAATTGGCAAAATTGCAAAGGGGCATTTATTTGACAAAAGTTAATGAAGAAACTTATATCATTCATGTAAATCAGCCAGAATTAGAATAATAACATCGATAAGAAATGGACTCGAAAAATAATCCACAAATATTGTTAGATAGGATCTACAGAACAGTCATTACTTCACACAAGGCGCCCTTTACCCCCTCATTATTTGATGGTTCGCTATCTGAAACCTTGTTTGTAACGTGTTTTGATTATATATGTAATAACGAAGAGGCTTCCGAAACAACCATTTCAGGTATAAGTAATTTGTTTAATTATCTGCAAGAATCATTGCAGAATCGAGGTGTTTTTCATACATTTTACAGCGGAACGTATGGAGCTTTATGGCTTCTCAAATACATTGAAAAACAAACAAACTTTATTGAGATAGACGAAGAAACAAATAGTATTTTTTCCAACTATTGTCTAAAATCTGCAATTACTAATTTTAAGGAGGGCCATTTTGATTTGTTTATCGGTGGGATTGGAAATTCAATGTACTTGTTAGAGGCGGGTGAAGCAGAAAATTTTTCGTATATAGAAAATACACTTTACAGAAATGCAATTAAGAATTCAAAGGGAAATTTAGTCTGGTTATCACAGTTATTAGACGGAAGTAATGAGCGTGGAGAGTATCTGGGTCTTGCTCATGGTGCTGCAAGCATCTTGGTGTTTTATACAAGCTTGAGCAAGCTTCAGAAAAATCATCCAGATTTGGAGGATATTTGGGACAAAATTATTAAAAACATTTTATCACATAAAAGAGGAAACAACATTGCCTTGTTTCCTTCTCAAGTATCAAAAAATAGTCAATATCAGAACGAAAGACTTGCCTGGTGTCATGGCGATTTGGGGATAGCCGCAGCTATTTTTAATGCTGGGGTTAATTTTACTAACGAAGAATGGTTAACTGAGGCTTACGATATTTTGCATCATATATACATTAAACGAACCAATCTTGAAGAGAATGGAATTTACGATGCCAATATCTGTCATGGAGCTGCTGGTGTTGCTCATATATTTAATAAAGTGTATCAATATTCAAAAATACCCGAGTTTAAGGCAGCAACTGATTTATGGATTGAACATACTTTATCATTTGCAAAATATGAAGATGGATTGGCAGGATTTAAAACCTATGATAATGAAAAGGGATTGGTCAATTCAACAGGATTATTAACAGGAATATCAGGCATCGGGTTGGTATTGTTAAGTTACTTATATCCTGAAACGGTTAACACATGGGATCGTTGTTTACTGCTTAGCTAATTGTATGGATGATTTCAAACGCTATTTACCACAATTGGTAATTGTAAGAAATGCTTTGCAACCGTTTTACA
>JACFNJ010000069.1:0-4685 GCA_019454865.1 Bacteroidia bacterium | reverse complement strand
GAAGCAAGTGTTGAACAATCCAATAACTGATAATCGCTTTAAAGATGCATTATATATTGCCAGTCCTGGATTATATGCCGAAATAAATAAAGCAACCGGACTAAATAATGTTCCAGATAGCAAACTACAAAAGTCACTTTTAAAGTACCATATACGCTCTTGCACCCGCTGTACACCTTATGGGTTGTTTGCCGGATTGCATACTGCAAAAATCAGTGAGAAGGAAACACAAATATTCATTCATTCAGACTCACACCCTAAACTTAGGCTTGATATGGATTATTTGGTCAATGTCTATCATGATTTATGCAAAGATGAGACATTAACAAGAGAACTTACATATTACCCTAATAGTAGTCTATACAAAATAGCCAACAAATGGCGTTACCACGAGTTTAGGACACTCAACAGACGTACGGTATTCCACCTCGTTCATATTGATGACAATATTGTACTATCTAAACTGATAAAAGCTGCTACAAACGGAATAAGCTACAACGACTGCATACAAGCCATCACCCAATTTGGGTTTGATGTAAATGACGCTATACAATATTTGGCTGATTTGATAAAAAGCCAAGTGCTGATTAATGAGTTATACCCTAATGTGAGCGGAGCAGAATATCAAACGGTGCTATTTGAAAAACTCAGCATATTTAAACGCTACGAAAACTTGCCTGTAGAAGTAAATAAAATCTTATTTTCAAACGAATCCATTATTACCAAAACAGCAGAGGTAAAACAATTACTTACCAGTTATTTTAATACGGCTATAAACGAAAGCAGGTTTATACAAGTAGATTCGCTCAAGCAAGCTACTCATGCAAACATTAATGACTCTATCCCAACACAAATACTGAAAGCAGCAGAATTGCTGAATAAATTAACACCGTTTGATGAAAGTCAAAACACACTTACTAAGTTTAAGAAAGCATTTTATGAACGCTACGAAGAAGCTGAAGTTCCCTTGTTAGAAGTTTTAGATACTGATATTGGTATCAATTATAAAAGTGCCATAAGTGAAACCGAATACCGAAGCAGCAATAAAAACAATATGCTGTGGGATGTATTTGCCAAGTTTAGATTTGATTTATATGTTAAAGCACAAAAACAAAACCTGCATCAAATTGCTATAACCGATGAGGATGTAAAGGCATTTAAAACTCCCATCCATCCCTTGCCGGATACGTTTGCATTTATGGGCGAATTGTTAAAAGATGGAGATACTACAAAAATAGTTTGGGGTGGCATAAGCAGCAATGCAACCATACTGCCCGGCCGTTTTGGTCATTTAGATGAATCAATCAAAAATCTCTGCATAAATTTGGCTCAGCAAGAGGAAGCTTTGCAACCCGATAAAGTGTTTGCTGAAATTGTTCATATCTCTGAAGGGAGACTTGGTAATATTTTAACCCGTCCACATTATCGCAAGTATGAAATACCATACTTGGCCATGAGTACTTTGCCAATAGAAAATCAAATTCAAGTAAATGATTTGATGGTGAGTGTAAAAAACAATCGACTAGTCTTGCGTTCAAAGCGACTAAATAAAGAAATATTACCACGCATGGCTAATGCACACAACTATTCTGCTATAGGACTACCTATTTATCATTTTTTATGTGATTTGCAATATCAAGGTATTAAAGGTCACATAGCATGGAGTTGGGGATTTTTGGGTAACGAAACTTTTTTGCCAAGGGTTACCTATATAAACCTTATTTTACACCCTGCCTATTGGAATATTCCATCATCAAAACTTAAACCATTACTTAAGTTAAAACCGGAAGAACAAACCTTAAAATTTACAGAGATAAAAAACGAATTACAACTACCCGAAAAAGCATACTTGAGTGAAGGCGATAATGAATTGTTGCTCGATTTTAATAATCCACTTTGTATTGAAATTTTTTTGGATGCAACAAAGAAAAACAATCAAATTAAACTGACGGAGTGTTTATTTACAACTGATAATTTGATTGTAAAGGATGAGAATGGAAATGGATACACTAATGAGATTATTATACCGTTTGTGAGAAAACCTAGTCAAGAAATTGATAAGTCGAAAACTGTGTCAATCAAAACAATTAATCATATTAGGACACTGCGAAATTTTGAACCCTTTAGCGAATGGGTCTATTTAAAAATTTATACGGGCACAAAAACAGCGGATAAGATACTGATACAACAAATCGATAAAATCACAAAAAAGCTAAACAAAAATGGCGTTATCAAAAAGTGGTTTTTTATCCGTTACTCCGACCCTAAAAATCATCTGCGAATTCGTTTTCAATTGAGTAGTTCATTATCATTTAATGAGTTAAATAATTTCTTGAAAAAAGATCTTTCTCCATTGGTTAAAAGTGGGTTAATATGGAAGGTTCAAACGGATACCTATCAGAGAGAACTGGAGCGATATGGACATGCTTCCATTGAATTTTCAGAAGAATTCTTCTACATAAATAGTGTAACAGTTTTATCGGTACTGAAAACACTCAATACAGATCAAAATCAAGGCCATCGTTTTGTATTGGGTTTACTTGGCGTAGCTAAACTTTATGATGCATTCGGTTATAGCATACAAACATCCATTCCTCTCATAGAACAAAGTGCAAAATCATTTGGTAATGAGTTTGGTATTCAGCGTTCAGAGGTTTTACGTGAAAAAATAAAAGATGATTACCGAAAGCTTTCACCAGAAATAGAAAAAGCCCTGAATGAAAAAAGTGAGCATCAAGACTATTCCAAAGCAATGGATCGGTTTAATAGGCAAATAAAGTTGTGCACACCACTTTTAAAACAGTTGCAAGACACTAAATATGCAAAGTCACTTGATGAATTATTGCCAAGCTATATTCACATGTTTGTGAATCGCTTTTTTACCGATAACCAACGTTTTCACGAGATGATGATTTACCAATTGCTTGAAAAGTATTATAAGTCAAAACTAGCAAGAGCAAAATATAATCAACAGGCTCATGAAGTTTGATTTTTTCATATATAGTAAGTTTCAAAAAGCAATATGTAATCTACAGCTAGTTGTTTTTGCTTTATATTTTTCAAAAGCAGCTGCCCAACAACCGTTAACCTTGCAACTGGCTATCCAACTTGCCCAACAAAACAGCATCAACGCTCTACTGAATCAAAATAACTTAGAAATAACCAATCAAAATTATCGCTTACAAAAAGCACAATTATTTCCGCAAATAAACCTCAATGCAAATTTACCCGGTTACAATAGCAGCATAACAAGTGTTACCCAGCCAGATGGTACCATTAAGTTTACTACTGTAGAGCAAGCATACAGCTCAACAGGTATTAGTTTAAGCCAAAAAATTGCAGCTACCGGTGGCACATTTACGGCAAGTAGTAACGTAAACAGATTTGATAGGCTTAGTGGAAACCGAACAACAAATTACAATACGCAACCCTTTGTGTTAGGTTTTAATCAGCCCTTGTTTAGATTTAACGAGGTGGCATTTAGCCAAAAAGTAGCGAAATTAAATAAGCAGTTAGGCACTAAACAATTTACCAAACAACAAGAGCAATTAGCGTTGGAAGTCACTAACCAATACCATACATTGCTGCAAACACAGCAAAATATTAAATTATTGCAAGCGCTTAAATTAAATACCGACAGCTTACTTAATACAGCAAGATTAAAACTGAGTTTAGGCAAAATTGGAGAGGAAGAATACTTGCAAATAGTATTGGAACAACTAAAAACAACCCAACAATTGCAACAAGCAAATGGAAACTATGAGTTAAATAAGCTAAAGTTTTGTAACCTATTGGGTATCTCAATTCAATCTGAAATCTTCTTAGCAATAAGCCAGCCTGTTGTAAACGAACAAGTAATTTTAACAGGAAATAGTATCTCCACATTAGTTGATGCATACAAAAAAAATAGCCCAGATTATGAGCAGCAAAAATTACTACAATTGCAAAACGAGGCCGCATTAAAGCGAGCTAAGTTAAATCGTTTGCCCAACCTAAATTTAATTGCGGGTTATGGCAGTAACCAGTCTGCATCGGTTTTAAATAATGCGTATCAAAACGTATTAACTCAGCAAAACGCTACAGTTGGTATTGCCGTTCCTTTGTTTAGCTCAGGTGCTAATACTGCAAACTTGAAAATTGCAAATTATCAGTTACAAAATCAACAACTACAATTGCAACAAATAGAACAACGCATTACTAATGACATAATGAGTCAAGTGCAAGCATACAACATAGCTATACAACAAATAAGCAGTGCCCAATTTGCTGATAGTATTGCACAACGCAGATATGAAATAAGTTACAATAAATACCAAGCAGGTAAACTTACTTATACAGATTTACTAAATGCACAAAGCCAGCAACTACAAGCCAAACAAGGTTACTTAAATGCAATTGCTGCTTATTGGCAGGCATATTACCAACTAAGAGTTACAACTTTGTACGACATTGAAAAAAACAAAGTCTTTATGAATAAGAACTTTGTAGAACCATGATAGAACTTTTTCTATTTTTCTTGTACCAGTAGAATTTCTTCTATTGTTTTTACTTGTCTTTACAAATAGTATTGTACAACAAAATTTACTGTTACACCTCATTGCGCATAAAGGTTAATGGTAAATACTTTTCTTACTTATTTTTAAACCATTAAAGTTTTCAGCAGGTTTTGAATTACAAACCGCAAA
>JACFNJ010000337.1 GCA_019454865.1 Bacteroidia bacterium | reverse complement strand
AAAATGCTTGAAAATGCCGCAGAATCCCACACGTCAGGTGCACGCTTTGTTAGCCCGCTTCTATTAAAGTAGCACCTAAAGTTCTCTCCAGTTTTTGTTTCCATGAAAAAATATAAATGATTAAAGAAACTAATGGTATCCAAAAGAACCAAACTTCGCTTACAGATAAGGTACGCTGGTAAAAGGATAATGAGTTGGTAATCACCAATAGAAGGGCAACAGCTATTATATTGCCTTTACTCAAAGTGTTGCCAACCATCCATTCAAAAACGTGTAGAAGAGGGATAAGTAAAATAATATGATCGTAACTCCAACCAATGGGAGAAACAAGCATTCCAATCAGAATAGTAGTATCAATTAGAGTTCGTTGATTGACCTTATCTTTTATTTTCCACCAAATTAGCATAGCTAGCGACAATACAATCATCCAAAGCCATTTTCCATATCCGTAGCCTGCATGAACTAAAAGTCCAGGGATTGTAGGCGCTTCTCGGAAACTACTCATGCCAGAAGTTATTACCTGCCAAAAACTATTTAGCCAATACAAATTAATACTCCACAAAATCAAGGCGCATAAAACCAATGCGCTGATAAATCCTGCAAGTATTCTCGTTTTTCTCTGCCAAAATATGTTGAGTATCAAAAGCGGCAAAGTTAAAATAACGAGCTGGGGTTTTATTGTCAACAAGATAAGACAAGTGCCTGCCAGAAATTCATGTTTTGTTGTGCTTAGGAAAATAAACAATGATAAGCCCAGCACTACTAATGTATTAACTTGCCCCATGTACAATGATACCAATGTCGCCGAGAATGTAAAAAAAACGCCAAGCGGAATCCAAGTGTGAGTTTTAATATGTTGCCAAAGCAGCATTGCGCTTAAAAAAACAACAAATATATTGGTTATCAGCCAGTAGTAAACAGCGCGTGTGAATGACAAAAATGTATAAGGCAAAAGAATCAAATTTCCAGTAGGTGCAAACCAAGCGGACATTGTATATGATTCGCGCCAATTTGTTTGAGACCTTTCTACCCAATCCATATTGGATAGATTACTAAAATCTTGCCCGTTTCTGAGTAAAAAACTGGAACTCCAATACGGACGGAAATCACCTGAGCCAATATTGGAGTGAATGGGGATTGGAAATATTAGAACAATTATAAGAATAATAAGCAATACTAGTGCGGCAATGTTTTTCAATAAGGGCATTTTCATTTGAATTTTTTTGTTATTTGGCTACGGGCTAACGGCTGGCGTTATTAGAATGTCCTTGCCTGGGACGTGGCGTCAGTGTATCCTCGGCGGTG
>JACFNJ010000068.1:6449-11054 GCA_019454865.1 Bacteroidia bacterium | reverse complement strand
TATTGGTGTATTATTTTAGTATGCATAATTTCATTGTTTCTCTTGCTCAGTTAAATTTCTTGGTTGGCAATTTTAAAAGCAATACTTCAAAAATAGTTCAAGCAATAAATGAAGCAAAAAAAGAAAATGTCAACCTGATTGTATTTCCTGAGTTAAGTGTTTGCGGTGCTACTCCTTGTGATTTATTGTTTCGTGCTGATTTTATAGAATCCTGCGAAAAAAGTATAAGTGAAATTGCAGCACATTGTATAGGAATTGCGGCAATTGTTGGCTCGCCACATTATGAAGATATTAACGGGAAAAGGGTACTTTATAATTCTGCATTTTTCTTAGCTGATGGTAAAGTAAAAGGTATAAACCATAAAAAAAATCTAAACAATAGTGATGTTTCCTATGAATCCAGATATTTCGAGAAAGGAACAAAAAACAATAAAATAACTTACAACAATGTAGAAATTGATTTTGTAATTTCTGATGATATTCAATATCTAAATTGGTCTAATCAAACCTCAAAAATTTGTATAAATATAGCTGCTACACCTTTTTATAAAAACAAACTTGAAACGCAAAAACAATTATTAATTGATGCAGGAAATAAATTACAAATGCCAATTTTTTATGTAAATCAGCTAAGTGCGCAACCACAATTACTTTTTGAAGGTGGAAGCATGATGTATGATTTCAAAAATAATGATTTAGATGTGTTACCATTGTTTGAAGAGTCTCGTAAAAACTATGTTGTTGATTTGTTATCTTTAACAGTAACTTTGCCAAAAACTATTGATTCGCATCCCTTAAATTGTGAAATTAGCAGAATTCAAAGTGCATTAATTTATGGTGTTAGAGAGTTTTTTAAAAACCAAAATTTCAGTAAAGCTATACTTGGATTAAGCGGTGGTATTGATTCTGCTGTTGTTTTAACTATTGCTGCAAAAGCATTAGGTGCTGAAAATGTAAAGGCAATTTTATTGCCTTCAAAATTCTCTACCTCTCACAGTATTGACGATGCAAAAAAGTTAGCATTAAATTTGGGGGTATCGTATGATATTATTTCAATTGAAAACACATGTGATACAATTGAAAATACTTTACAGCCATATTTTAAGGATACTACATTTGATACTACGGAAGAAAATATTCAGGCAAGAAGCCGAGCATTATTGCTTATGGCACTTAGTAATAAGTTTGAATATATTTTACTGAACACTTCCAATAAAAGTGAAGCTGCAGTTGGTTATGGCACTTTGTATGGTGATTTGTGTGGTGCACTTTCCATATTGGGTGATTTGTATAAAACTGATGTATATGCTTTAGCAAAACATATAAATAAAGAAAAAGAAATAATACCGGATAATATCCTAACAAAAGAACCTTCTGCTGAATTGCACCATGGACAAAAAGATAGTGATTCGCTTCCAGAATACTCTATTTTAGATAAAATACTTTATCAATATATAGAGGCAAAAAAGGATATAAATGAAATTGTAAACATGGGTTTCGATGAAGATGTTGTTAAACGAGTTGTAAGTTTAGTTAATGCTAATGAGTGGAAGAGGTTTCAAGCTCCTCCAATAATAAAGTTGTCTGAAAAAGCATTTGGTAGTGGTAGACTAATTCCTCTTATTGCTAAGTATTAATAGTTATTCTGCTTCAAATTCAAGTTCCTCGTCATCCTTTTCTTTTTCTTTTATTGTTTGATTTTTATTACCAATCCCTAATTCTTTTTTAAGGATTTCTTTTATGTCCTGTTTTTCTTGTTTTAATTCTTGTTGAATTTTTTGTTTTGTGCCAACTTTATCATACGTTATTTTAAAGTTGTTTGCAGGTCCTTTCATGCTTAAATAGAGGTTAGCGCCTTTATCATTAGTAGGCTCCTCTTCGTTAAATTCATTGCTTTGCGTTTTGCTGTTTCTTCGTTTGTTTTTTAATAATTCACTCAACTTTAACTTTAGTTTATAATCAATAAAATTTTCGAAGGTGTGCGTACCACTTAGTGTAATATTTAAAGCATTATTTTTTACATCAAACTGTGGGATATGAATTGTTTTGTTTTTTATTTCAATTGTATTGGAAAGATTGGCAAACTTGAGATCTTTTAAATCATTAACGTTTACAAATCTACTTAATGCGCTTAACGGTTCGTAATTAATCAATTCTCCGTTTGTTACAGTCAGCTTACTTAGTACATACAATTTGTTCAAATCGCAAATTAATTTATCATTCCACACACCAATTATATTAAAATCTCCACTTACCAACCCTTTTAAATGATTGTATGTTATTTCGTTTTGCCCAAAGTTGTTATTAGTTTTAAATAAATTGGTAATATCAATTGTGTTTAGTTTTCCATTAGTTGTAATTAAAAATCTACCATCGTCTGCATTATCAATTTGTGCATCTAAATTTATTTTTCCATTTAATGTTTCGCATGAGAAATCGGAAATTCTAACAGTACTTTCATTCCAATGGATGTTAGCTATTACATTGTTTGCTAAATGATTTTCATAAATTAGTTTATCCATCACAATTTTGCTTTCAAATGCTATGTTTTTAGGTAATTTAATTACCGATTGCGATTTTGTGTCAGATTTTACCGGAACTAAAATTAAGTCGGCTATGTTGATGCTATTGGATGTAACGGTTAACATTAATTTTATTTTTTCATCATTACTTAGCAAGTAAGGCAATCCATTTAGTATTTTACCTTTTAGTTTAAGATGTGTTTTATTCAGTTGAGTTTCTATATAGTTTACCTGTATATCTTTATTAGCAATCATCAAATCGGCATTTAGCTTTTCAATCGGATTTGTTGTTCCTTTTATTTTTAAATTATCCAGGTTCATATTGAATGAGCCTTTTGCATCATTTTTTAGCCAATTTTTGGTAGTTAAGTTTTGTATGTAGCCGTTAAATGCAATTTGAAAATTTATCCTTCCATTCCCATTTTCAATTATTGGGTTGTTAATAAGTTTAATTAAATTGTTTGTCTCAATTTGCCCTATTAAGTTAGTGTTTAAATAGGGGTGAGCAAAATTACTTAGCGTTAAATCCCCTTTTACTTTATCTTTATCTATTGTAAATTCTAAATTTTTTAAATGAATTAACCCGGTTTGGAAACTTTGTTTTTTGCCATTACTTATTTCACCATCCAAGTGAATATTGCTTAATTGTAAGCTATTACTAATTTCTATTTTGCCTCCATCTATACCAAAGTTTATATTTATATTAGGATTGGTAGTTTTATTTGATTTTCCTTGAATAAAACCATTAAAGTACACTGTGCCGCTACTGCTTATGTTTTCCGGTATTTTTATGTTAGCAGGTATTATGCTAATTATGTCTTCTATCTTTGTTTCAGTACTATTGATTTTTAAATCATACACCAAATCATTGGCATTGTTTTTAATATTTCCGGTTACAAATAAATTTAGTTTTGCAAGTTCTAAATCTCCTTTTTTGAAAGAATACTCATTTGTATGGTGATTTAAATTCATAGATAAATCAACATTACATGGCTTTTCTTTGATAACTACAATTTCATGTGCTTGGTATTTATTTATTACTAAGTTTCCTTTACAATTTAGGTTTTCCTCGCTGTTACTCAAATTTCCATTGAGAGATAGATTGTTTATCAGTGCATCGAAATATTGTTTATTTTGGTTGTCGTTGTATAGTATCGTGAATTCTTTTAAAATAACTTTATCTAGTCTAAGAAAAAAATTCCCACTCTCTTGATTTGTCTTTAGTATTTTAAAATTTGTCTTACCATTTTTAGCTATTTCTAATTTTAGGCTACCACGATTAAATGTAAGTTGTTTAATGTTGTATTTCTTTTGAAGTACATCTTTTAAATTAAAACCTATAAAAATACTTTTTGTAGCTAGTAGTTTTTGTTTTTTATTTAATGGGTCTATAATAAATACATCGTGTAACTCAACACTTACCATAGGAAACTGTTCAAAAACGGATAAGTTTATTTCCTTTACATCCAATTTGGTTATCAGTTGTTTGTTTATTTCATTTAAAGCATAATTTTTAATGGCAGTTTGGTTGAAATATAAATACCCCAATATGCCAACAATGGCAAAAAGAATAATTGCTATTACTGTAATAAGCGATTTAACCCAAATTCTGTTCATTATTAATAAATAATCGGCTTTGAAGTTCAGTTTATTGCAAATATTTTGATTTTTTTTTGCATTAACTCTTGTATTTATAAACATCCACTTTATATTTGCACACCTTTTAAGAAAGTAGTTGATTCAACTTTTATTAAATGGGAGCATAGCTCAGCTGGTTCAGAGCACCTGCCTTACAAGCAGGGGGTCACAGGTTCGAACCCTGTTGCTCCCACTAACTAAAAAGACCGTTCAAAACAGAACGGTCTTTTTTTAGTTTTAATATATACTTATTTGTTATAAGTATTCCTAAACACAGCATTTTTACTTTGTTTCATTAGTATTTTAAATAATTTGTGTAACAAAATTCAATGCGTTTCTATAATTATACACCCTGTTGATACGTTTATTTCTGACAAGATTGCGTTAATTCTCTTTTGGCTTTATATTTGACAAATACAGAATTACAAATATTGTAACAAAAATT